>JADFYB010000167.1 GCA_015233245.1 Nitrospirota bacterium
TGTAATGCCCACCTTTGAACAAATCTCTGTTACATCTTTGCATATGTTACCGTCTGAGAAACAACAGGATGTCTTTAGCAGGTTTGTTTATGAATCAGGGCGGGCTCTTTCTGAGATAGGATTTCCAGTATTAGATCGTCATGCAGCAGCTTTCGTTGATTTTAAAAAAGTCACATCTCCTGTGCTTGTGATAGCAGGTAGTAAGGACAGAATCATTACGCCTGAGTTAGCGCGTTCAATTGCAAATAATTATAAAAACAGTACATATAAAGAATTCCCTGAACACGCCCATTGGATTTTACAGGAGCAGGGATGGGAAAACGTAGCCGAATTTATTTCTGAGTGGCTTGAAAAAATTGAGGTGTAATGTGAATTTGCTACCCTGAAACCTCGCGCTCATGTCTAAAATTAAGGTACTGTCAGAGTACTGTAATTTCCAGCTTTTTTTGTCAGGATAAAGTCACCATGAGTGTCTTGCAAAATCCACAAAATTTAGTTATTATATCAAACATACTGTAAGGTAAACAGCCTTATATCTGGGTTGTTGGATGTCTATGAAAAATAAATGGAGGAGTAAGAGGAAATTTTATGACACACATGAATTATTTTGAACCATATCAATCTAAGGCAGAATGCCATGAAGATCAATTAACAAGAGCATATTTAGTGGTTCTTCGCTACTCACCTGCTGCACTTTTGATGTTCTATGATTATGCCACTAGAAAGTGCATAGAATTAGCGACTCAAAACGGTAAGATTGTAGAAATACCTAGAATATCGTGTCTTACTCTGAGTAACATTTTCTATGATACTCAAGTAACTGATTTGACAAATATCGTTTCTACGTCAAACCGATTACTTTCTGTTCTTATTACCGATGAAAAGCTTGAAATAGGATCAGATGTCTCAAATTCTAATAGGGGAGCACGTTACGATGGAGTTGTCTCATTTTCTAGTGATATAACACTCATAATAGAAAATAAACCACACTCGTATAATGTTTGGAAAGAACAATTAAGTCCCCATCTTGATAAATCCACTGGAGTAGAAATAATTTCTGTTGCATCAATTTTAGAATGGAAGCAAATTATTAAAAATTTAAATACCTTGATAAATCTTGAGGCGGTAAGTGGTGCTGAAAAAATAATGATAACTGACTTCCTGGATTACATCGACAAGCATTTCATGTTCTTAAATCCATATGATAATCTATCTCTCTGTAAGAACGATGAAGGCTTATTACGAAGAAGAACAAAAAATATACTTGAGAAAATTGTCGAAGGTAAAACCATTATAAATGCACACAGGGGTTGGAATACATATAAGATTGAGACAAATCTTAAGGAAGTACGAATGGTAGGACTAACTCTAAATTATGATATAAACGCTAATACGTGGAGTCTTGATATAGCCTTGTATTATGGTGATACCATGAATCAGGCAAGAGCTTTTTATGAAAGGAAGATAGACTATAATAAAATCAAGGCGTTAGTTTCAAACGGGTGGGAATATCGCCCTAACTTTCATATAAGCTTTATACAAAAACATCTTGTTTGGTTTGAAACAAAGAAAGATGATAAACTAAAGGAAAAATACTATATCTTTTGGCAAAATAGCTGTAATGAGAAAATTAGACAATATGGGAAAAAAGAGATAGATGTTTTATTGAAAGAGTTATATAGTGAAGATATTATAAAAAAAGAGATAGATGTTGAGAACATTATCAACGATGAAATCAAAGGAACAAACAGAGAAAATTTCAATATATGTCCTGGATTTGGATTACTTTATCACCTCTCATCCGAAGATGCGATTGCGCTGGATAGTAAAGGGACACTAATAGACGAAATTAGAAAGAGGATTGATGAAGGATTAAGTATATTAGGCGTTTCCTTGCAACGATGCCTGTAATCTTGGTGTACCTGTTTGATTTCCTGTAATGCTGCTATGACTTTTACGCCAAGTATCTATATATACTTTTCCGTACGTAACACCCATGCATCCGATATATCATTTTCAGTGAACTAAGGTCTTCTATGGTTTTACCGGTTTGCTGTTACACTGAACAAAATAATTAAAGGTTGCACTTTCTAAAAAAGTGCTTGTAAAGTATCTCACAGAGTGATATACTTATATATGAGAGTTTTCAAAAACAAATGGTTCAACCGTTGGATGCGTCACGAGAATATTTTGGACGCTGTTTTGTGTCATGCGGCGGAGGAAATAGCCACAGGCAAGGTAGAGGCAAACCTTGGCGGTTGCTTATTCAAGAAACGATTGCCACGGTCAGAGGGAGGAAAACGAGGGGGATACCGTGTTGTCGTTGGATACAGGAGGCCAAATACGGAACGGATTGTCTTTCTATATGCATTCGCCAAGAGCGATAAGGCTAACCTATCTGAGAGAGAGGAAGCTGCTTTAAGCTTTGTCGCTGAATCTTTTGTTTTGGCGAGTGATAAGCAAGTTATAGAGCTTTTAGCGATAAATTCAGTATGGGAGGTGCAGTGTTATGAGTGAAATCCTGGATGTTGCCCATGAAATGGCAAAAGACTTGTTTAGAGTTGGAGCAATGGATGAAATCACTATGCACACGATGGATTCGCTCTGTTTACCGCCAACACGTTCTTTCCTGCCCGAAGATATTCGGCGCATTCGCATGGCTAACCATGTAAGCCAAGCTGTATTTGCAGTGTTTCTTGGTATTGGTAAGACGACAGTGCAGCAGTGGGAGCAGGGGCAGAAGAAACCAAGCGGTGCAGCTCAACGCCTTCTTGACCTTGTTGACCGCAAAGGACTTGCTGCGCTCGGCTTATAGTTTATTCGAAAGTTGACAGGTTAAATGATTTTTCTCACTATTGTGTTGCTCTTTTTGTATATGGCAGAAGGCCGCCTGCAAGGATTAGTTCCGTCTCCCTCTGATTTAAGTTAGATGCGCAGGTAAATGTAAAACCGCTGGTTTCATCCGTTACAGTGTAGGACTGGCTGCCGGTTAAAGACGATTTTAGTCCTGAGATTTTAAGTCTGTCACCTTGTTTTATCTTTTCAAAATCAGCGGGATTTGTAAAAGTAAGCGGAATAATCCCAAAATTAATTAAATTAGACCTATGAATTCTGGCAAATGAAACCGTTATCACTGCCTCAACGCCTAAAAACATCGGCGCAAGTGCTGCATGTTCCCGGGAGGAGCCCTGTCCGTAGTTTTCACCGCCAACAATGATGCCGCCGCCGTTTTCTTTTGCTTTTATTGCGCGTTTAGAAAATCCCTCATCAATGTTACTAAACACAAAATCAGAAATGGCCGGAATATTTGACCTGAAGGGCAAAACCTTAGACCCTGCCGGCATTATATCATCTGTTGTGACGTTGTTACCAAGTTTTATGAGAACCTCTGCCGCGATTCCATCTTTTAGCGGCTCCTTAACCGGAACTCCCTTAATGTTTGGCCCCTTAACAATATGCACGTTATCGCCATTCTTAGGGGCAATCAACATATTTGTGTTAACAATGTAATGAGAGGGCTCTTCAATTTCAGGAATACTCAGATCCTTAATATCCCTTGGATCAACTATTTTACCACTTAGGGCTGCAATTGCACATGTTACCGGACTTGCCAGATACACCATAGCGTCTTTTGTACCGGAGCGTCCCTCGAAATTTCTGTTAAAGGTTCTAAGTGAAACGTGACCGCTTCCAGGTGCTCCACCCATACCTATACAAGGGCCGCACGAGGATTCTAACATTCTCACTCCTGAAGCTATCATTTCCCTGAGACATCCATCCACGGCAATCATCTCATACACCTGCTTAGAGCCGGGATTAATCAGAAGATTAACGTTTTCAGCCACATTCTTACCCTTTAACACATAAGAGACCGCCTTCATTGACTGGTAGGATGAATTAGTGCATCCTCCGATACAGACCTGATTTACTTTCGTACCGGCTAATTCTTTGACTGCAACAACTTTATCCGGACTGTGCGGCATCGCTATCATAGGCTCTAAAGACGACAAGTCAAGCTCTATTACACTGTCGTAGGAGGCGTCGGTATCGGCCTTTAATTCTATCCAGTCGCTGAGTCTGCCCTGGGCTTTGAAGAATCCCATAGTGTTTTCATCGCTTGGGAAAATCGAGGTGGTAGCGCCTAACTCTGCGCCCATATTGGTAATGGTAGCGCGTTCGGTTAGGTTTAACTCTCTGACGCCGTCTCCTCCGTATTCAAAAATGCTGCCGACTCCGCCCTTTACTGTAAGTTTTTGCAGAAGCGTCAGTATAACATCCATAGCGGTAACGTATGGCCGATTGAGTTTTCCCGTAAGTTTGATAAGCACAACCTTAGGCATGGTTAATTCAAACGGGGAGCCTGCCATCACTGTGGCGGCATCAAGGCCGCCTACGCCGATAGCAATCATAGCGGCGCCGCCGTTTGTCGGGGTGTGGCTGTCAGTGCCAAGGGCAATTCCACCGGGACGAGAAAACCTCTCCAGATTAACCTGATGACATATTCCATTACCGGGCCGTGAGAAGTACGCTCCAAATTTTGCCGCAGCACTCTGTAAAAAGGCGTGATCATCCGGATTCATGTAGTTAGACTGTATCATGTTGTGATCAACATAAGAAACCGCAACCGGAACCTTGACCTTATCAACTCCGATTGCCTCAAACTGAAGCCACGCCATTGTCCCCGTGGCATCCTGAGTATAGACCTCATCTACTTTTAATCCAATGGGGGTTCCGCAAGTCCGCTCCCCGTAAAACTTGTGTTGATGAAATATTTTTTGCACTAAATTTGCTGCCAACTGTGTGCCTCCTGTCTTCGTTATAATGAACTATGGTAATAATAATTAAAAGCGCAGGTCAAGTAGGTGAAATTTGAAAGGAGTGCGTTATATCATTTTTTTACCAATTTTTGGAATGAAGCATGGCACATCTTTCATGTAATCAAGGTATTGGCTGCCAAACGTTTTTTTCAGCCTGAGTTCCTCTAAGTAGGCGCCTATAATAAAATATAAAACACAAAGCAGTGAAAGCACAGTATAGTTTAGAGTTATATGGTGATTAAACACCAGAATGAGAATACTCCCTGAATAAAGGGGATGCCTCATCATACCGTACATTCCTGTCCTGATTATTGAGTCAGTTGTTAATCCCTCGATGTTACCTCTGGTTTCTTTTCCAAATATATATTTAACAATTTGCTTAATTCCGATAAATTCAAAAAGATTTATTTGTTTAAATGAAAACATTACTATAAGCAGACCAATGGCTTGTATCAGATAAAAAAGTATTTTAAGTGTACCTGTAATTTCTATAAGCAGGGTATCATGCAGCCTTTTTATTAACAAATAGGCAATCAGAAATGTGATACCGCTGATAGAGGTATAGAGAAATCTATATGCAGCCCTTACAAAATTATTACCAAATACATCGGCAGCAGCCGTTTTAATCCAATCTGTTGCCGTAACAGAGTGTATAAGGGCAAACCCGCAAAAAATCAGGATGATTTCAAAAACAGACCGGATATAGTCCATTAGTTAAGTATAGTACAAAACCGGCACTCACAGCAACGGCAATCTTGCTAAAAGAGCTGGTTCTGTTAACGTATACCTGATTGAACTGGAACCTTATGCAGCCGTCCCAATACTTCTCAGGAGATTAAGACATGAATTCGGGTTTAGCCAGAGTGATGTATCAAAAAGACTTGGAATTCCTTATCAGGTTTATCAGAAATTAGAAAATCCGAATAAATGTAATCCCACAGTTAAAACTCTTGAGAAGATTGCGAACATTTATAGTAAAAATTTGCATCTAGAAATTGCGTGATATATCGAATTACTAGGATATTGTTCAATTATATTATTTGTCTATAAGATTTTCCATTTCTTTGTTTAACTGTGGAATATCCACTTTAATTATACTCCATAACAATTCCATATCTATCCCAAAATATTCATGAACGATAATGTTTCTCAAACCCATGATATTTACCCATTTTATATTTTTATGCGTATTTATTAGTTCTTTTGGCAGATTTTTTACAGCCTCTCCAATAACCTGGAAATTTCTCATTACAGCATCAATAGTTTTTTCATCTGTTGAAAACTCCTTTATGTCCATATTCTCGGTATATTTGATTATCCGGTTTGCACAAGTCAAAATATCTTCGATTAATAGCTTCCAATCCCTTTTAGACATAAACTGCCTCTTGTAAAATGTACTTCTTTAACGTTTCTTTCAGGCCATCCCTGAGTACTATATCAACCTTAGCTCGCAGCTTTTTTTGCAAATAAGATTTTAAACCTATAAAATTATCGAGCGTTTTAGTCTCACGTTTTAGCTGTACTACAATATCAATGTCGCTACCGTGCTTTTGCTCATTTCTTACATAAGAACCAAACACTGCAATTTCGACAATGCCGTATTTATCAACAAGAATACTTCTGTGTTCTTTTAATATGTCAACAACTTCCTCTAAGTTTGAAGGCTTACCCCTACCCCTCTTTAACATTACTTATAATACCTTTTACATCTGAACCAAAACAACACCTAATACCAATCCGCATTCAATCGTCTAACTTCGTTGGCATCGTCAAAAGCTCCTCAACGTACTAAAAGTACGCCTGCG
>JADFYB010000168.1:0-2472 GCA_015233245.1 Nitrospirota bacterium
GTACTTAAACACAATAAACGCCCATTCCTTTACAGCGTTGCCAATTGTATTAAATTATAAACCGATAGGAATGATATACGGCGATGTTATCTACGGAGGAAATGCCTCCCTTAAGGCAGATATGATCTGGAACCTTAAAATCATGAGAAAGCTTGCGCTGTTAGCATTTAAACAAAAACTTCAGGGCTAGATAGCTCCTCCTTATAAGTTACAGCAAAGAAAGGGAAAATAATTTCGATGATAGAAAAATTTATTCTTGATGCAGTTGAAAGTTTGGGCGTTAAAGTGGACTATGCAGAGGTGGAAATTCCAAAGCGAGCAGGGCAGGGGGATATTTCAACGCCAGTGGCGATGAGTTTATCGGGAAAGTTGAAGACTCAGCCCAGAAAAATAGCTGAGGCTCTCACCTTAGCACTTAACAGCCGGCCTGAGATTAAAACCATGTTTGAAAAAATAGAAATACTTGGGCCCGGGTTTATTAACTTTCACCTTAAGAGCAGCTTTCTGTATGAGCGTTTAAACATGCTTTATAACAACAGGGAGGAATTCTTACGGGTGGAGCTGGGGTTTGGAAAGAAAGTACAGGTAGAATTTGTCAGCGCTAACCCAACAGGCCCATTGCACCTTGGGCATGGCAGAGGGGCAGCCTTAGGAGCAGCCCTTGCTAATCTTCTAACGGCAGCCGGGTATGCTGTAGAGAAGGAGTTTTACATAAATGACGCCGGACGGCAGGTCTCGCTTCTTGGTAAATCTGTTTTTTCAGCTTATCACTTACTGTTTAACTCTGAAAAATATCCAATGCCGGAGGATGGTTACAGGGGCGATTATGTTGAGGTGATAGCAAAAGACATAGCCGAAACTTATGGAGATTCTCTCCTAAACCGGGACTTTAGCGAGGTTTCAACAATATTTACAGATTACTCTTATAAAAAAATGCTCAAATGGATAGAAGACGATTTAAGTGCTTTCAGCGTAACTTTTGACAGATGGCAAAGTGAGCGGGAACTTTTTGACAGCGGCACAGTCAGAGGCTCCATTGATTTACTGAGACAACAGGGATATATCTACGATGAGGACGGAGCCGTGTGGTTTAGGGCAACAGCGTTTGGAGATGAAAAGGACAGAGTAATAATAAAAAGCGACGGCAGTTACACATACTTTGCCTCTGACATTTCGTATCACATAAGGAAATTTCAGCGGGGATTTGACGAATGTATCAATATATGGGGGGCTGACCACCACGGCTACATACCGCGCGTAAAGGCTGCAATTAAGGCGGCAGGAGTTGATGATTCAAGGCTAACAGTGCTCCTGGTACAGATGGTATCTCTTTTAAGAGGCGGGGTGCCGGTCCAGATGTCTAAGCGTGCCGGTGAGTTTATCACGTTGAGCGATTTAATGGATGAGATAGGGGCTGACACTGCCAGATTTATATTTCTTACAAGAAGACCGGACAGCCAACTGGAGTTTGACCTCGATGCGGCAAAGGCGCAATCGGCGGAAAATCCTGTCTTTTATGTTCAATATGCCTATGCAAGAATAAACAGCATATTTAACAAGGCTAATGAAAGAGGCATTCAAACGAAGAGTATGGATATAAACCTCTCACTACTGGATAAACCGGAGGAGCTTCAAATCATAAAAAAACTCATTCTATACCCATTGATATTTGAAAACGCAGCCCGTGCCCGTGAGCCACACAGAATTACCTTTTATCTTCAGGAGCTCTCAGGAATGTTTCACCCCTACTACAATAAGTACAGGATACTTAGCGTAGAGGGTACAGAGGAGACCACTGAGACGCTCATGCTGACACAAGCGCGCCTAATCCTGTGTGAATCTATTAAGACCATAATTGAGGCCGGACTTAAGATTCTCGGTGTTACTGCCCCTGAGAGAATGTGATTGGTTTCGTTTGACACAAAGACAGCCAAAAATAGATAATTAAGTATGAAGGCCGGTTTTAACTCCTTTGGTTCTTATATGAAGTCACTCTATGGTGAATCCGTGTATAAGGTAAATGTAGATGCCGGCTTTACGTGTCCAAACAGGGACGGCACTGTTGGGTATGGGGGGTGCATCTACTGTAATAACGACAGCTTCAGGCCGGGGCCCTGTGAACCCGCTCTCGGTGTTGATAAACAGGTTGAAAACGGTATCGGCTATCTATCTAAACGCTACAAGGCTAAAAAGTTTATTGCTTACTTTCAGCCCTACACAAACACGTACGCACCCATTGATAAGCTAAGGCGGTTGTACTATCAAGCACTGTCTAACCCAAGCGTAATCGGTATAGCCATAGGCACCCGCCCTGACTCGGTTGACGAGGAGAAACTACAACTTTTGAAAGAAATTTCCAGAGACTATTTTGTATTAATTGAGTACGGTCTCCAGTCCATCTACGATAAAAGCCTGACCTTTATAAACAGAGGGCATAATTATGACTGTTTCTTAAATACCATAGAGCTGTCT
>JADFYB010000168.1:2572-6581 GCA_015233245.1 Nitrospirota bacterium
CTTTATAAACAGAGGGCATAATTATGACTGTTTCTTAAATACCATAGAGCTGTCTGCCAAAATGGGGCTTAAGAATTTAGGAGCTCATATTATCGTAGGGTTTCCCACCGAGTCGCGCTCGGAGATGATGGACATGGCAGAGGTTGTATCGGCAATACCTATAAATTTTCTTAAAATCCATCAGCTTCAGATTATAAAATCCACAGCTTTAGCCCTAACTTACGAAAAGAATCCGTTTTACGTTTTTTCATATGAGGAATATCTCGAATTCATCAGGGAGTTTATACAAAAACTATCACCGCATCTTGTCCTTCAGAGGCTTTTTGCCACTGCCCCTGATGACATCCTGATTGCCCCTCTGTGGAATAAGACCAGACAGCAAATTATACGCGATATAGAGCTTATGTTTACAGGAGGGGACATCTATCAGGGTAAACACTTTGTGCCTGAAGATATAGTAAAAACCCATCTGTGACAATCTGCGGAAAAAGTTTCTTTCCTCAATCCTCGACTCAGGTTTTCAATTTCTGTTTAAATACCATATTAACTTGTTTTCTCAGAGCTTTCAGACACCATATTTGGTGTTGGGAGAAAGATTTTTGTTCTGTGCCAGCATTGTCGGCATATATAACTGCAACAGGTGTGTCTGCAACTATTATTGGTAACACGACAAAGGTATTTGAGTTTAATACATTAGCGTACCACAGAGGTATCCGTTCTTTTACATCGGGCGCTTTGGAGTCGGCAATAACCATATCAGAACCGTTTTTTAGTGCAAAACTAAACACATCGTCAGAGTCAACGATTGGAAAATTAAATTTGCTTACAATAACATCTATATCGGATCCAAAACCGAACCATCCAACCATTCTGTCTTGTTTGGAGTTTTTTCGGCAAATCAACACATGCGAAAATCCCATGGTGTTATAAATAATCTCTAAAATCATGCGCAGAGTGTCATTTAAAGAATAATCCTCTAAAAGAGCAGTGGTGATATCGTAAATGGCTCTTTGGAATACAACGCTTTCCTGTTTTTCGTTTCCGGCTGGCAACGTTCCGCCAAGAAATTCAGTATCACCTAGTTTGTTTTCCACTGGAACTGGGGCAGCGGTTTTAACCTCGATGGGTCTGACAGCTTCAAAGGCAGCGTAGAAGTCGCTTATCTTTCTAAAAAGCGCTATCTCTTCGGATTTAATGTCGTAAACACCAAAATAGTGATTCATTTCTCTTAACGTTGAATTTAAAATAGCTGACATCTGATCTTGCGACAGTGTAAAGCATTCGCCATACCGTTTTGTTATCTTTTTGAGAGACATTTGTTTATCTGCTATCTCTACGGAGTCATCCAGCATGAGAGAGCAAAGTTCCGCGGAAAAGGACACTGCCCCCCTGAGTCTATCATCGTTGGTCTCAGGTTTAATAACCCGTTCGTTGTCAAGTTTATGCATACAGTGGATGGTTTGTTTGGGTAGTTTCCATTCGGTGGAAATACTTATGCCAAGCTCTTCATACGACATGCCAAGGACAGAGCGCGATGCCATATCCTCGCTGTACTGCTGTTTTTTTATTTTCTCTGTAACCATGTCATAGTCCTCCGGTAAAAAGTAAGCAACCATGATTTTACCGAGATCATGAAGCATGGAACAGATGAAGGCCTCTTCTGCGTTTATTTGTGTACCGCTTAATGCTATGTTTTTTGAAATCATAGAGCTCATTATTGAGTTTATAATTAAAATTTTAAGTTCATAGGCAAGGTGCTTATCCGCAATGTCTTCAAATAGCAAAAGAGACAGTGCTGTGCTTCTTATCTGAACAAATCCCAAAAGCATTATCGCTCTTGACATTGTGTTGATTTTACCGTCATATTGAGTGTAGTAAGCAGTATTAACAAGGGACAGAAGCTTATTGGTCAACGAGAAATCATCTAAAATAACGTTTGTTAACTGAGTTATCGATATTTCGTCAACTTTGAGATTTTCCGGTAATTTCAACAGCAAATCTATCGTGTGAGACATAACGGGAAATCCGTCTTTACTAGTTTTTTCCTTAATTGCTTCAGCAGTAGAGAGTTTTTTGGAAAACGCACCTATTGGTTTTCCATATAAAATCATATCGGGGCGTTTTTCTTGTTCCTGAGGTTTCTCAAGCTCAGGAGGCTTCTCTTGTGTTTTTAAGATATCTGCAATAAAGCCTACTTTGTATATCTTTAAGGCGCTCCTGCTCATACTTTGGATGGTTTTTTCATCTTTACAATGCTCTTTGTCCTTTTCCGGGAGAGCGTTGTAGGCCTCTTCTGTTAAATAAATACAGTCTGAATCGGTTTTTGATATGAGTAAAGATGCCGAACTGGTTACCGGCTTTAAGTCATCTTTTTCTATAGGACCAGTGTGAATGGCTATTTTAAAAAGTACAGGGGTATTGCTCTGAGTCATAAGGTTATACTTATCCACTATTCCTTTTATATTAAAAGCAGTATGCAGGGCGTTGCTGCTGTCGTTAAAAGTGTAATATGTCTTAGTACCAACACTTTTTATTTTAACACCTAAGTTTTTAGTAAGAAGTATGTTGTTTAGCTTATCAATAATAACCGATATGGAGGGTCTTTCCATATGTCTGCCTGGTATGTAAGTGCTGGTAAATTCGGTTATCATTAACGTTACACTTTTTGTCGAGCCTGACGGCGTTTTACCCTCGCCGTTTCCAGGCACCCCTGCACTACTTAACACACCAAACCCTCCAGAGTAACATTCTTATAATCCAGCGGATTGTAACATATTGTTTATTGGTAATTCTATGCATTATTACGCCCCGCATTGCAAAGTACTATATCTAAACTCACTTTAATTATGTGACATAGAAAGTCCTTGCTTGTTTTTATCAACTGGATTTAGCTATAATACATGTAATACTTGTAAGGAGGTTAAAATGGCTAAAACATTGAGCGTTAGGGTTTCAGACAGCGTATACGACAGACTTAATAGTCTTTCAAAGAAGACCATGAGGCCAAAAAGTTTTTATTTAAATGAAATGCTGCAAAACTATATAGATGAATTTGAAGATGCATATTTAGCATGGGAAACTCTAAACGACGCCAATACAAAGTATTACACATCCAGCGAGGCAAGAAAAAAACTTGACATATGATGTAATCTGGAGCGCTCCGGCATTGGATGTACTTTTGGACCTTGACGTTAAGACTAAGACAAAGGTCATGGACAAGGTAGAGTTTTATTTGTCAGATAAGCCGCTGCTTCTGAGTAAGCCGTTAAAAGGAATATTTAGTGGTCTTTACAGCTATCGCATAGGAAAAATGCGGATTATCTTTGCTATCAATGAAAAAGATCATACAATTGTTGTCGCTCGCATCGGTATGAGAAAGGACGTCTATGAGACGTAAATTTCAGCATATTACTCTTAGTTTATTTTCACTTATGATAACGTATAATGTTAACTGAAAATCTTTCATATTCAGTCCCTGCGTGGGTTTTTGAAGCTGCACAAAAATACTCCGAAAAAACCGCATTTATCCAATATGTTAAAATCAATGCTCAGGAATCGGAGTCCTATTCTAAAATAGAAATATCGTACGGTGAGTTTCTAACAAAAATTCTGAACATATCACAATTCCTTTCCAAAACATTGGGAGTTAAGTCTGGTGACAGGGTTGCAATCTGCTCAGAAAGTATGCCTAAGTGGTTTGCCGCATACCTTGCGGCATCAGCTCTTGGCGCTATTTGTGTACCAATAGACTCAGAGCTTGGCGAAAGTGAAATCAAAAATCTTACGGAGGCCTCAGGAGCCGAGGTGATTTTTACTGGCATTACGGTCAAGGAAAAGGTGAAAAGCGCTCTCAACGGCTTAAACAAAACAATCATCCCATTTGACAGCCCTGATTTTATAAATTCCTGGGAATCTAAAGCCGCTCCGGAGTTTGATTATAAGAAACATCTGCCATCAAACAGTATTAGGGAAAGAGCAGCATTTCTTACCTGAATAAATCCAAGCAGCA
>JADFYB010000169.1 GCA_015233245.1 Nitrospirota bacterium
ATTTCGCTGAATGTTTTAAAGGTATTTACTATTGGCTTACAGTTTACGAATTTCCACAGGTATGAACTAAAACTGCCAAATTCGTCCTGGATTTTTAAAAATTGAGCGGCATTATTAATAGTTGAATGGATTTTTAAACGGTTTCTGATAATGCCTGAATCGTTAAGCAAGGTTTTTACCTTCTCCTCGGAATAATTTGCAACAATAGCCTGGTCAAAGCCGTCAAAAGCGGCTCTGTAAGAGTCGCGCCTCTTAAGAATGGTAATCCAGCTAAGCCCTGCCTGAGCGCCCTCAAGTGTAATCATCTCAAATAATGTTGTATCGTCATATACCGGCACTCCCCATTGTTTGTTATGGTAGCTAAGATAGAGACCATTATCGTTAGCAACCCAACTACATACGTTTTTACCAACTTCAGTCATTTAACGTGCCGTTATCTTTGACTTTAATTGGCGCTGGATGTCCGTGTTTATGTATCATCCGCTGCTGTGTTTCGGTTGGAGGGGTCTCTGTATTTTTCATCTCACCAAAATTTGTCTCTGAGGATGGTACTGTTTGCCTTACTGTCACACCTGTGTTGTTGTCAGAAGCCATCACTATGCCGCTCTGGAGTATGAGTATGGAAATAAAAACCGCTGTTTTTAAGTTAAATGGATTTTTCATTTTGTGCATTCCCATGTTTTAAGAATTTAATCTAAGTGGTAAGCCGCTAACGACTAAGTACGCCTCATCGGACACTGCCGCAACTCGTTGATTGAGCACTCCGACATAGTCTCTAAATAGCCGTGCAAGGCGGTTATCCGGCACTATGGAAAGTCCAACCTCATTCGATACAAGGATAATTGCCCCATCCGGTTTCGTTTGTTTTGCAGTTGTAAGCGTTTCTGTCAGTTTCAAAAAAGCGTCATAGATTTTGTCTTTGGCGGGTTCAGGCTCTGTAAGTATCATATTGGTTAGCCACAGTGTCAAGCAATCCACTACAATGACCTCATATGTAGTAACCAGCTCAGTGATACTTTTATAGATGTTAACCGGCTCCTCAACCGTATCCCAGTTACCATTGCGCTCCTTTTGGTGCGCTTCTATGCGCTGAGTCATTTCATCATCGAGAGCCTGTGCCGTTGCAACATATGCCCTCTTGCCGCCATATCTCTCTGCTGTTTTAAGGGCAAACGTGCTCTTGCCGCTTTTAGCCCCTCCGGTTATAAACACTATTTTCATATTTACAGATACCTCTTGTATTAAACTACGGCTTGTGGCTCAAGTTTATACCCACGTGGGGTGACCATCCAGTTTTCCCAGCAAAATGTATGAGAGTTACCCACAATTACCGTTGTTTGCATATCTATTTCATGATTTAGCATCTCACCCAGAGTTGTCAGAGTTACGGTTTCATCATCCCGCATGGCGGCTTTTACAATACCTACGGGAGTGTCTTTCGTTTTGTACTTAAGCATGATATCCCGCGCTTTGTCTATGTGATGTGTACGCCCTTTACTCTTAGGGTTATACATGACTATGACAAAATCAGCGTCTGAGGCATTGTGAAGGCGTTTTTCTATAAGTTCCCACGGAGTGAGTCTGTCTGAGAGACTGATCGAGGCAAAATCGTGCATTAAAGGAGCGCCAAGAAGTGACGCACAAGAGCAATGGGCAGGAACGCCGGCAATTATCTTAACATCCGGACGATTTCTTATATCATGCCCCCAAAGTGGTTCCACTTCTGAGGAGTAGTTTTTCATAAGCTCAAGCACAAGCCCTGCCATGGCATACACCCCGGGGTCGCCGCTGCTGATTATTGAAACCACCTTGCCGACAGAGGCCAGCTCTATCCCTGCCGCACACCGCTTTGCCTCATGAGTCATACCGGTTGTCACTACCTCCTTGCCGGTTAACATGTCGCGTATCAGATCGACATAAATCCCGTAACCTACCACTACGTCGGACTCCTCTATTGCTTTTTGGGCCTCTGTCGTCATGTGCTGCCGTTTGCCAGGACCTGTACCAACCACATATATCTTACCTTTCTTCATGCATAACCCCTGTGTTTAAAATTTTTTCATCTGCGTTTATCTGCGTCATCTGCGGATTAAAATCGTTACCTCCTGCAACCGTGGCTGAAACCGGCATCATATAGTTTAGACTTCTTACCGGTTGGGCTATCTGAGGCACTCAGTGCCTCGCCAACTAATATCAGCGCTGTTTTTCTGATTCCTGCCTCAGTTACCTTTAAGGCAATATCACTCAGCGTTCCTCTGATTATCCTTTCTGTTGGCCACGAGGCTCTCTCCACTACCACTACCGGCGTTGAATCCTTGTACCCACCTTTCAAAAGTTCCTCTGCCACCTTTTCTATCATTGATATGCTTAGAAAAATTACAAGAGTGGCATTGTGAGTTGCAATAGAGGAAAGGCTCTCCCGCTCAGGCACCGGAGTGTTACCCTCAAGACGCGTTATTATTACGCTTTGGCTTATCTCAGGGATTGTCAGCTCTTGTCTTAGTGCCGCAGATGCGGCTGCCAGTGAGGACACACCCGGCACTACCTCATATTTTATTTGTAACTCCGTCAATCTCTCAATCTGTTCCGATATGGCGCTGTAAAATGACAAATCCCCCGTGTGCAGGCGCACTACGGTTTTATCAGCCTCTGTCCATTTCTGTATTAATGCCGTTAACTCATCCAGTGTAAGTGCTGATGAGTCAACCGTCCCGGCTGTTGTGCCCTTAAATATTTCAGGATTAACCAGACTGCCGGCATAGATAATTAAATCCGCTTTGTCTATTAGTTTCTTTCCTTTAATTGTGATAAGTTCTGGGTCCCCCGGTCCTGCCCCTACAAAAAACACCACACCCGGCATCTCAGCCCTCCCGTTCCACTACAAATATGAAAATCCCGCACTCCATGGCAGCCGATGCTTTTTCAAAAAAGCCGCCCTCTTTCCCGGTCTTTTTAGTTATCAGACAATCCACACCATATTGCCGGATTATTGCCGTGTTTAACTCTGCACCAAATGGCCCGTGCATACCAATTATGTTTTGAGGTTTAACCCCATTACTTATACAACTTGATATGGAGTTTTCAAACGGTAACACCCGCACAAAGACATCATTTATACCATAAGCTGCCAACTGTTTTATAAACCCAAGATCTTTACTGCCGGTTGTAAAAAGAGGCTTTCGGATTTTTAGTTCTATAATTTTCTTTACACATTCATCCAGTGATTTAACAAATATCAGTTTGTCATACCCCAGATCATCGGTTACATCAGTGCTTCGTGATTTTTGAATGTATTCAATGTCAAGCTCAGCCGATACCCGTTGAGCAAGAGGCGTAATAACCTGAGCATACGGATGTGTGCAATCTATGATTCTTTTAATGTGCCGTTGCGTTATAAATCTCTTCAGTGAGTTATTGTTAAAATTCTCTAAAACTGCCCTGTCGCCAAATTTCTCTCTAAACAAATTATAGCCATACTCTGTGGCTGTAGATATATAAAACGGTACACTTTCAGAGTCAAGCCTTTGTGCCTCACATACGCCCTCGGTTGTTCCACCCAAAATCAATACCATATCCCTGAGTCCATAGCCGGACTTACGGCTAAATAAGAGAATCTCCCTGGCAACAGCGATTGTAACCTTTTTAAATATGGTTTTAGGGAGCACAAGTTGAGCATTCTTGCCCGAAAGTACGGCTGCGGGCTCAGAGACGCCATGCACACCAATAGACTTAAAGGCAGTTTCAGACCTGGCTGCCTGTGGCGTAATATTATAATAATGCTCAATCATCCATTTTGGTATATATCTGATATGAAGAGAAAGCTCCTCTGCCGCCTGTAGCAATCCATCCTCATTTTTTTTAGCCCAGGCTGTGGCAATACAGCGGATTTTTGCTGTCGCAATTCCCGCCATCTTACAGCCCTCCGTTATAGCATAAATAATGTCCTCTTTGAGAGCGCCCTTTTTTGTGCCAACTCCAACTATATAGTTGCGGTCAGACTCAGTTTTTGTCGTTATCACGGGCTCAGCGCCAGTTATTGAGCTTATGATAAAGGTGAGTTCGTTTGCTCCCCCCTCATGCCCAGAAAGTGTGCTTATAACAAACCGGCACGACTCATCAAGAGTTACAACGGCAGGGTCTGTATGTTTATCTTTAATAAGTGGCGCAATGGTTCGGTTAACTATGCCCAGAGACATTATAAAAACCAACCGCTTGTACTTATTAAAAATCGAGGCCACACACTCAGACAACTTGCTAAAACCATGTGAATCGGCTCTGCCGTTTAAAAAGTGAAGAGCTTCGTTTTTAATAAAAATACTTGCTGGTATCTCCTCGGCAATCACTCCGGCAACTTGAGCCCCTTCCTGATTAAGCGCTATCAGGGCTGTTTCCATTATATTATTTTTGTTAATTCCTTTCCATGTTTTATAAATAAGAGGATTACTAAGAAGCAATCATTCTTCATTTTAACTATGTTCTTATTTTAACGTTTGAAGGTAAAGGAAAGTCAAGGTTAAAATGCACACGCAACAAAATGGAGGAGTTTTCAGAGGGAAAATATAGAACAAGTTTAAAGATTATGGATTATAGACAACTAAATCCACCTCATGTTAGTATGTATATAAAAGGGGCGAAATTGTAACATCTAATGATTGAATTAGAAAGAAAACTACAGAAACTTGCCGGTGAAATCCGCAAGAAGTATGAAAATATAAAAAGCAAAGAATCCACAAAAGTTGCTTTAACAATGCCACTGCTGCAGGCACTCGGATACGATGTCTTTGACCCTGCAGAGGTTGTTCCTGATTATATGATAACGGTTGAGCACCAGGCCCCATACACGGTTGACTATGTGATTATGCAGGGGGGTAAACCGTCAATGCTTGTAGCGTGTACACATTGGGGCACTAACCTTGACAAGGAAAAAAATCCACTTTATGAAATTTTCCCGCTGACCCAGGCAAGAATTGGAATACTTACAAACGGTGTGCTTTACCGTTTTTACACCGATTCTGATAAACCCGGTAAAATGGATGCAATCCCGTTTTTTGAATTAAATGTTATGGAGGTAACTGATACCTCAATTGATACGCTAAGCAGATTTCTTAAACATCTCTTTAGCCTTGATGCACTGCTGCCGGCAGCAAAGGAGCTAAAAAGAGAGAGAGAGAAATCTATAATCTTAAGAAAAATCCTTAACAAACACGCCGTGCATAAGAAGGAATTTCTCATCTATATCAGAGAGGATATTTTCTCATCGGTACTATGGAGTTTGATGGAGTTCTATAAGGGTGTGGTTGTTGCAAACGGGTGCAACAGCTTTAAGCGTCTTGAAATATTTCTATTTACAATGCGTTGTGACCTCTTAATTATTGACGAATGCTATTTTGAAAGTCTTGATGCTTTTTGTGAGTTTATTTATACGATTCAATATTCTAATGCCAAGTTTAAGATCTTAGCGATAATGAGTTCTCAGACCGATTTAGAACAGGTGCAAAGACTTCTGAAAAAGTGTGATGTAATTGTTGATATATTGGTAAGGCCTTTTACTCTGAAGCGAATGTATGGATATGTAGAAAGCGCTTTTGGGTTGAAAAAACCAGTAGAGACCGGAGTGAAACATATCACAAATGTTCAGATTAAAAGCGGTATGATACTAGCCGAGAACGTGTATATACCCGGTAAGGATGAACCATTGATAGAATGTGGTGTGGTACTGGGAGATGCCCATATTTTGGATCTTATAAAGCACAATATTTCAAAAATAAAGGTCCACGAGGACTCCTATAAATTCATCAATTGCTGGGAATTTAAAAAGTGCACCAATTTTGAAGATTGCCCTGCTTTTTTGAATGTTGATGCTGACGGTTTCTTAGAAGGAGTCAATGCAGGACGTGCATGTATGTACATAAATGCAACGATGGATATGTGCGGTGGCGGCAGAAGGTACAAGTCATGGGAGGAAAAGATAAAAGTGATCTGCCATGATTGCGATTTCTACACGATGATAACAACCAGTAATGACAATAAAATCCCTCCCTCGGCACAACTGATTGAACATATGGATAAAAACGTCAAAAAAAGGAAAAATATGGATGCGGCAAGGAACGAATTCGAACAAAGAAAACGAACAAAAGGAGGCAGTTAGTTGCTGTTTTACTGAAGGTCTAATATTATCTTCTAAAAGTCCAGTTGTGGGATTGGAATTTTTTTTCAAGTAATTCGGCGGATTTCTTTTCCTCACCGGTAAGAGTTTCCTCAATAAGACTAATACCAAATGTTTCTTCAAATGCGCTTACTACGCTTGACATCAGAAGCTCAACCGTAATATTGCTGTTAAAGAAGTTGAGGCCTGGCAGCAGGTTTTCGGTTTCACTAAAAAGCTCATTAAGCAAACCTCTTTCCGTTAATAGTGGAATAGAACCCTGTTCAAGAAATCCGCCGTCATAGCGTTTTTGGGCAGCACCCATAACCTTAAACCCATTGCCTCCCGTTGAAACTGTAAGTTCGCTGAATGATGTTGATGCAAAACAGAGCGGATTGCCGGAGGATAGTGTCCTTCTGTTTAATCTCCT
>JADFYB010000019.1:0-19424 GCA_015233245.1 Nitrospirota bacterium
GTGGATGGCGGCTCAACGGATGAAACGTTAGAAATACTCAAAAGCTATCCCCACCTTAAGTGGATATCAGAGTCTGACCGTGGGCAGTCGGATGCTATGAACAAGGGGTTTTCTATGTGTAGGGGGGACATTGTCGTTTATTTAAACAGCGATGACTACTTAGAGCCGGGGGCTTTCAGTGCAGTGCTGCCATATTTTGAAAGAGGCGAGAATTTTGTCGTTGGCAATGTGCGGGTGCTTAGTGAAAATGGGACATTTTGGATAAATGACCCTCAGGTTGATTTTAGTTCAATGCTCAGGTGGTGGAGGTTTAACTCATTTTGCTATAACCCTGGGGGATATTTCTTTTTAAAGGAGGTGCTTGATAAAGCCGGGCTTTTTGATACCAAAAACCACTACACTATGGATTGGGATTTTCTGTTAAGGTCTGCCTTGCGTTATAAGTTTTGTAAAATTGATGCCTTACTTGCAACCTACCGCCGCTTTGACGGCACAAAGTCCAAAGAAGACGTATGTTTTAAAAAGAATCTTTTTGAGTTTTCAAAAGTTTACTGGAAACACCTGCCTGCTTTAGAGCGTGTGAAGATATTTATCGAATTTAACTGCTTAGATATTGTGCGTTTTAATAGAATCATCAGTAAGGCCGCCCATTTAGCATATTTTGTAAAGTTTAAAATCATAGATACTACGGATTTTATTGAAAGATTCTTTATTCTTAGTTTTGTTAAAAGTATTGCCATATTCGGTGCAAGCCCTGAGGGTGAAAAATTCCTTATAAAGTGCAGAAAAAAGGGGGTGGAGGTTAAATTCTTCATAGATATATCTGTGGAGGTTAACGTTTTTAACGGACTTCCCCTGTATGATCTCAATAAGTGCACAGATAGATGCTTTGCTGATGATATTGATGCCATACTTATAGCCGACAGCAAAAGAAAAAACAAAATAAAACGTATGCTGGATTCAACAGGATTTAAAAAACCGATTGCCTGATAAGAAATCAAATTAGACATCGCAACATTTATTCTTTACAAGGGATTAGGTATTATGCTAACATCAGACAGGTTATTATAAATAAAATTAAAGACACTATGAAGAAGAGGGGGTGATAAATTGACTCAGACTAAAGAGAGCAAGCTGGCTATGATAACAGAGTTCAGGGTTCACGAGAAAGATACAGGCTCTCCGGAGGTTCAGATAGCTCTTCTGAATGATAGGATGAAGTATCTTTCTGAGCATTTCAGGTTTCATACCAAAGACCATCATTCACGCAGGGGTCTGTTAAAAATTGTGGCAAGAAGGAAGAAACTTCTTGACTATTTAAAATCAAAGGATATCAAGCGGTATAAGACATTAATCGAGCGTCTTGGTATCAGAAAGTAGGAGATGACTATTTGAAATCAGTAGAGGTGGAGATACGCGGAAAGAAGTTAGTGCTTGAAACCGGCCTTTTGGCCAAACAATCAGATGGGGCTGTGGTTGCAAAATACGGCAACACGATAGTGCTTGCTACGGCAGTGGCCGACAAGCGGGTAGTTGAAGGTAAGGATTTTTTTCCTCTCACGATAGATTATCAGGAAAAGGCTTATGCAGCAGGGAAAATTCCAGGCGGATTTTTAAAAAGAGAGGGCAGACCGTCTGAAAAAGAGGTGCTGACCTCCCGTCTGACAGACAGACCTCTGAGACCTCTGTTTACAAAGGGGTTTAATTCAGAAACTCAGGGAGTGGTGTCACTTTTGTCTTTTGGAGATGAAAACGTATCCGACGTGCTGGGGATAACTGCAATATCAGCTGCTTTAACAATATCGGATATTCCGTTTGAGGGTCCTGTAGCCTCAGTCAGAGTGGGACGCATAGAGGGTGAGCTTGTGATTAATCCGTCTTTGTCAGAGCTTGAAGGTCTTGACATGAGTCTTGTTGTAGCAGGAACCAAAGACGCCGTAACGATGGTTGAGGGTGGAGCACTTGAGGTCTCAGAAGAGGTACTCATAGAGGCTATAGACTATGCTCATCAGGAAATCAAAAAAATATGTGCGGCTCAGGAAGAACTCCGCAAGTTGGTTGGTAAACCCAAACGTGATGTGCCTGAGGTTAAAACCAATGACGAGTTGATTGCCGCCGTCAAAAATTTCTGCCTTGAAAAAATGAATGGTTTGGTAGCTATCCCCGGTAAACTCGTGAGGCAGAAGGCACTTGATGGGTTACTTGATGATACCATCAAAGCAATCTGCACTGGTGATAATGAGGGGAAAGAAAGAGAAATCGCAACAATTTTTGAAGACATAGAAAAAGACATCATAAGAAGCATGATCTTAGACAAGGGAACACGCGCAGATGGCAGGGACCTTCACACAGTGAGAAACATAGACTGTTTAGTCGGGTTTTTACCAAAGGTGCACGGCTCGGCTTTGTTTGTAAGAGGCGAGACACAGGCCCTTGTTGCCGTCACTTTGGGAACATCATCGGATGAGCAGCGTGTGGATGCTCTTGAAGGGGATTCTTATAAGTCCTTTATGCTTCACTATAATTTCCCGCCGTTTAGTGTTGGAGAAGTAAAGCCGTTAAAGTCACCTGGCAGGAGAGAAATTGGCCACGGTGCTCTTGCCGAGCGGTCAATAAAACCGGTAATTCCCTCATCAGAGAATTTCCCATACACTATAAGAGTTGTATCGGACATTTTGGAGTCAAACGGCTCCTCCTCTATGGCCTCAGTGTGCGGAGCAACGCTTGCGCTTATGGATGCCGGAGTTCCAATCTCTAACCCCGTAGCCGGTATTGCAATGGGACTTGTTAAAGAAGGCGATAAAGTGGCAGTGCTTACTGATATTCTCGGTCTTGAAGATCACCTTGGCGATATGGACTTTAAGGTAGCTGGTACGCAGCACGGAATTACAGCCTTTCAAATGGATGTTAAGATAAAGGGAGTCACAAGAGAGATTTTGGTTGATGCGCTTCAGAGAGCTAAAAATGGCCGACTGCATATCTTAGGGAAAATCACAGAGGCTATTGCGGCGCCGCGTGAAAACCTGTCGCCAAATGCTCCGAGAATTCACCAGATGCAGATACGTATGGACAAGATAAAAGACGTAATCGGCTCAGGCGGTAAGGTAATTAAGAGTATTGTCGAGCAGACCGGTGCAAAGATTGATATTAATGACGACGGTGTTATCACCATTGCCTCAAGTGACGAGGAATCCCTTACAAGGACAAAGGCTATAATTCTGGGGATTGTAGAGGATGCCGAGGTTGGCAGGATTTATCATGGCAAGGTCAAAAAAATCATGGACTTTGGCGCTTTTGTTGAGATACTACCTGGCACGGACGGGCTTTTGCATATTTCTCAGATAGCAAAGGAACGGATAAATAAGGTTACTGATGTGTTACAAGAAGGCGATGAAGTGGATGTTAAGGTTATAGAGATAGACAGAGCCGGAAAGATTAAACTCAGCCGGAAAGAGGTACTACTGGAGCAGCAGCAATAGATATAGTGCCTTAGTGGTTGCCATGTTCTGTCGTATTGACGAAAGGAGGGATAGTAAATTATCCCTTTTTTTATTATAGAATAGTTAATAAATAACGAAGCTGTGAGGGAAAATGTACAAAAAAGGTTATCTTGAAAATGGAACTCCGATAGTTACAGAAACAGTGGCAGGTATGCGCTCTGTCAGCATAGGGATATGGGTAAAGGTAGGAGCTCGCTTTGAAAGGCGTGAAAAAAACGGGATATCTCACTTTATAGAACATATGTTTTTTAAAGGTACAAATAACCGGACTCAGGAACAAATCGCAGCAGAAATAGACTATCTCGGAGGTGATTTAAACGCTTTTACAACCAGAGAGAATACGACTTACTACGTAAAAGTGCTAAAAGAGCATGTCAATGAGGCTGTGGATATTCTTACGGATATATATATGAATTCATTGTTTAGTGAGCAAGATATTCACAAAGAGCAGGAGATCATCTCTGAGGAAATAAAAATGGTAGAGGACACCCCGGATGACTATATTCACGATCTGTTTTATACCGATATATGGGGACAAATCGGTCTTGGACTTCCTGTGCTTGGCACACAAGAAACAGTGCGAGAAATAACAAGAAACGATATAACAGCACACTTAAGAGCTCATTACGGGACTCAGGATGTGGTAATTTCCTGTGCCGGAAACATTAACCACGAGGCAATGCTAACATTGTTTAACAGTAAAATCGATGCCATCCGCTCCAATTCCAACCCGTCCGCTGAAACTAAACTCATTGAAAAGAAACCCTTTTCGGCCTCATTAAAAGTGTATAAGAAGGACTTTTCTGAAGTGCACATATGTATGGGCATAGAGGGGGTAAAACAAAACAGTACGCTAAGGTATCCGTTTCTTATTCTTAACACTATATACGGTGCAGGGGTGAGCTCCCGTTTGTTTCAGGAGGTGAGGGAAAAGCGCGGCCTTGCGTACTCCATATTTTCGTTTCTGTCTTCATACGCTGATACCGGTGTGTTTGGGGTATATGCGGCAACTGGGAAGAAAAAATACGTTGAGGTCATAGAGACAATAATAAAGGAGATGGATTCATTAAAAAACAATATAAAAGACGATGAATTGCAGAGGGCAAAGAATCAGCTAAAGGGTAACCTTCTGATGGGTCTTGAGTCCACATCCGGCCGTATGCAAAACATAGCACGGCAGGAAATATACTACGGCAGGTACTACAGCCCTGGGCAGATTATAAGAGGTATCGAGCGCGTGAAGATGAAACACGTTTATGACATAATAGAGGCTTTTATAGACAATGTGCCTAAAGCAGTTACGGTTTTTGGACCTGCGGATGCCGGTAAATTAAAGGGCGTGGTCTAGATACCAAGCAGAATTTCTTTATAGAATTCTTCATCAATTATAAAATCAATCCCGAGAGCAAAAAGGCTGCTGTTATCGAAACCTCTGAGTTTTATCAAATCCTTTTCGGTAGTTATAATGGCCTCAGCGGATGATGAGTGCGCCTGTGCCGTAATGCTTTTGATATCCGATGCTTTATAGTCATAATGGTCACGGAATGTCCTTAGTTTTAAAACATTAGCGCCATATGCTTTCAGAGAATCTGAAAATGACTGAGGATTCGCTATCCCACAAAAAGCATACACTTTCTTACCGGTCAGCATAGTTAGTGGTAATTTGTCTCCGTACTGCGTTATCAAATAGGCTGCCCTGTGTGTGGCTCTGTATATATGATCAGTTAGTTCTATTTTTTTAAGCGTATCAGTTCTGTCAAGGCGGTACAGGTCGTTGATTACGGCTTTTCCATTGGAGGCACTTTTTGTCATCACAACCACGGTGGCACGCGTTAGCTCACTAACGGGCTCTCTCAGAGATCCCATAGGAAACAGTTTTCCGTTTCCAAAACCCGACACAGAATCTATCAAAACCACGTCTATGTCTCTCTTAAGCCGCCAGTGTTGAAAGCCATCGTCTATTATAAAGAGGTTAGCTCTCTCAGACATTACACCGGCCTCGTATCTGTCAGCACCCTTTATGATTTCCACCCCTTTTAGCCGCAACGCCATCAAATAGGGCTCATCGCCGCATTGGCGATACTCTGTAAGCGGGCCGTCCCCCTTTGATACAAAAACAGGTGTTTTAGCTCTGCCCCTGTACCCTCTTGTTAATATACACGGGAAATATCCGTATTTTTTTGCCTCCTCCGCTATTGCTATAACAAGAGGGGTCTTGCCGGTTCCGCCAAGGGTGAGATTTCCCACACTTATGGTTTTATGGGGTAGTTGCCGCTGTTTACTTTGCCCCCGCTTTCGGCTTATCCTGTATCCAGCATAGTAAATGTATTCAACAATGTTCATCTGTCCTTTGAATTATACCAAATTAAGCTCAGAACTATAATATTTAAACACCGGATAATTTGAATTAGTGCTAAAAAGACTTCTGTTCTGTTACAATATGCTCAGAGAGAGTGGCTCTGTAAACAACACAGGAATAGTAATGGGAAATAACAAAAACTTACAGCCTTGTAAAATTTTTTATAAGATGGCAACACTTAAAACCGTGTGGTTAATGCTGCTTTTTCTTTTTGCAGCAGAGGTTCTTACCGCAATTATTACGCCAACAATGAGTTATATGTTTCATAAAAGAATTAATTATGATTATCTTATCACTGGTTTTGTAGCAGCTTTAATAGTTTCATTGGTGGTTCTCTCTATTTTGTTATCTTTAATAAATATGTTATCTTTAGAACGTAAAAAGTTTATCAATATACTAAATGCAATGGAGGACGGTGTATATATTGTAAGCAGTGACTATAGTATTGAGTATATTAATCCAATCATTGAAGAGGAATTTGGAAAAAGAGATGGGAAAAAATGCTACAACTATCTCCATGACAGAGCTGAACCTTGCCCATGGTGTAATAATCAAAAGGTGTTGTCCGGTCAACAGATACACACACAAGTGTTCTGCTCTAAAAGCAATAAGACTTATGAACTCTTTGATACTTCAGTTATCACCCATAATGGAGATCTGTCAAAGTTAGGGATAATTCATGATATTACAAAACGTAAACAAATGGATGAAGAGATAAAGACTATAAACCAGAAATTACAAAACAGGGTGGAGGAGGAGGTAGCAAAAAACCGCACTAAAGATCAGTTGATGTTTGAACAATCACGGCATATATCCATGGGGGAACTGCTGATGAATATCTCTCATCACTGGCGGCAACCACTATGTTCAATCGGGCTTTCGATTCAGGATATAAAAGAAGCATACATGTATGGCGAATTAGACGAGAAATATCTGGATAATAACATAAAAAGTGCTATGTCTGACCTGAACGATTTATCAGAGACATTAGATAAATTTAGAAATTTATATACATATGAAAAAGAACAGACAGAATTTAACGCATCAAAAGCAATAGACAAAGCAGAGGTTCTTATCTCCGGATATATCAAAAATATGGGAATTAGAATTGAAAAAGAATTAGACAGAAGTTTAATTATAAAAGGGTTTCAGAATGAGTTTACCCAGATAATTTTAAATATTTTGACTAACGCTAAAGATAAGTTTGAACAGAAGAATATACCCGACGGAATTATCAGGGTGAAATTGAATAAAGATGCTGCTACTGACAGAGTAATTATATCTGTTTTGGATAATGGTGGTGAAATTCCAAATGATATAATAAACAAAGTATTTGAGCCATACTTTACTACTAAAGATACGGCACAGAGAACCGGAATGGGGTTATATATGTCAAAGGTGATAGTGGAGCAAAACATGAAAGGCACACTTTCTGTCAGAAACAGTGATGGATGGTGTGAGTTTAGGATAGAGATATGACACATAATGATGAATTATTAAAAAATTTGACAATACTGTATGTTGAGGATGAGGTTAACATAAGGGAACTAATTACACGCTTTTTAAAAAGACGGGTTGCAGCCGTTTATGAGGCGCAAAATGGCAAGGAGGGTTTAGATATTTATACATCCCACAAATCAGAGATTAATTTAGTGATAACCGATATTCAAATGCCCGTTATGGATGGCATGGCGATGATAGAGGAAATCCTGATACAAGATGCAGTACAGCCTATTATAATAACCACAGCGTATAAAGATTCCTCTCACACAAGCGACAGGGTTTGTAGAAATATATTTAAACCAATCAATCTGGAGTATTTGACTGAGAGTATTTTGTTTTGTGTGGGTATGAGTCCTGAAAATGAGGCATTATAATTTTTTTAATGCCATAGTGACAGCATTAGCCATAAACCCGGCTGCTGTAATCATAGCGGTTTCATCAAAGTCAAAACGGCTGCTATGGGCACTGCCTGCGTGTTCATTTGTGTTGCCGAGGGAGCCGTATCGCACAAAACATGCTGGAACAGTCTGCGCAAAAAAAGCAAAATCCTCACCCCCCATAGACGGATTTGGAAACTCTATAACCTTTTCCCTGCCGGCTGCTAAAATAGCCGCCTCCTTTGCTATCTCATACATCCCTGGGTCATTGACCACCGAGGGATACCCGCTGTGTATGGTTACCTTAATCTCAGCATTGTAAAACCCTGTAAGGCTCCCGGCAAGCGCATGTAACTTATTAAAAATCGTTTCCCGGGTGGTTTTATCTATTGTGCGTACTGTTCCTTCTATGAGAGCGCTCTCTGCTATTGCATTATTAACCGTACCGGCCTGAATTTTACCTATAGTTATAACAGCAGGCGAAAGGGGGTCAATCATCCGTGAGACTATGGTCTGAATCTGCATAACCATCTGGCAGGCTATCAAAACCGAATCAATCGTCTCGTGAGGTCTTGCAGCGTGGCCGCCCCGGCCAGTTATCTCCACGTCAAAGCCATTTGTAAATGCCGTGTTAACGCCGGGTTTAATGGCAATCTCGCCTGTTTTATAGTGTAAGTCCAGATGACCGCCAAATATGGCGCTTACACCGTTAAGAACTCCGGCCTCGACCATCGGTTTTGCCCCGCCCGTGCCCTCCTCATCGGGCTGAAACACAAAGAGCACATTACCGGAGGGCGGATTTTCTTTGAGCAGGGCTGCTGCTCCCAGGGCTATTGCCACGTGGCCGTCGTGGCCACAGGCGTGCATCACGCCTGGCACACATGAGGCAAACTCAAGACCTGTTTCCTCTGCAACCGGAAGCGCATCCATGTCGGCTCTGACAGCGACCGTCTTTGCGCCTGAGTTAGCCGTAATCCTGCCAAGCACTCCGGTACCGGCAACTCCTGCTGTGTAATCAAGCCCCAGCTCCTGCAGCTTTCTGCAGATAAGAGCACTGGTTTCATGCTCAGTAAAACCCAATTCCGGTGTTCTATGGATAGTGCGCCTGATTTCCACCATCCACTTAAAAAGACTGTCGCTTACTTTCACGGTTCCACCTGCGTTTTAAAGTTCGTAGAAAATATCCAACCTCGTTACTTTTAAGCATAAGTGCCGCTCCAAAATAAACACCTGTGCTTGCGGCAATGGTTACAAACAAAAACCCTGCTTTAACCAAATGGCTTTTTACCATAATTCCGTCAAAAACAGCCATCAGAAAATAACCGAACACTCCCATTATAACTGATGCTGCAAGAGTTTTTTCAAATGAAACCGCTATCCCTTTAAAATCAATGTTTGAAAGACGTTTCTTTAGAAGGAAAAACAACATCGAAAAATTAAACGCAGAAGCTCCGGCATTCGCTAGCGCAAGCCCTAAATAACTAAAGGGTCCCATCAGTGTTAAACTTAAGAGCACGTTCAGAGTCAAAGACAATACGGCAGATTTAACCGGAGTTCTCGTGTCCTGAAGGGAGTAAAAAGAAGCTGTCAGCACCCTGACTCCCACCACTGCCCATATTCCCAGTGAATAGCAAATAAGTGCGGTTGCTGTTCCTTTAACAGCCTCAGGGCCAAATTTGCCATGCTCAAACAGCGCTGACACGATTGGTTTGGAAAGGGCAATGAGTCCAAGCATTGAAGGAACGGTTACGGAAAAAAGTAATTTCAGAGAAAATGCGAAATCTCTGGCAAGAGCTTCAAAGTCTTTCTTTGCCGCATGTTCAGATAGTGCAGGTAGGGCAGCCATCCCTACTGCCACTCCAAATACGCCAACCGGAAACTGTATCAGTCTCATTGAATAGTACAGATATGTTATGCTGCCAACGGGCAGAAATGAGGCTAATATTGTGCTTACAAAGATGTTTACCTGAGCCACTGCAGTTCCCACTGTTGCCGGTAAAATCAATTTCCCCATACGTTTTAATCCCTTGTGGTTAAATCCGGTGCTGGGTTTAAGTGAATAATTGTGCTTAAAAAATGTTGGTAGTTGCCACAGAAATTGCACTGCGCCTCCTATCGTAACCCCAAGAGCAACAGCCACAGCCGGAGATACTTTAATGGCGGTAAAAACTACAATTGCGGCTATTATTGCAATATTAAACCAGGCCGATGCAAGCGCAGGGATAAAAAACACTCTTTTTGTGTTAAGAGCCCCCATGACAAGAGCTGCAATACTAACGCAAAGCAAAAATGGAAACATTATACGAGTAAGCATAACTGTGGTTTTAAATTTCACAATATTTTGTAAAAAACCGGGCGCAATAGCAGACACTATCTGAGGAGCAAAAACAACCCCTAAAGCACAGAAAATCCCTATAAATATTACTACAAACGTGAAACCCTTCCTGACAACAAGAGCTGTCTCAGCATCCCCGTCCTTAGTTTGGATTTCCGTAAGAACCGGAATCAGCCCTGAGGACATGGAGCCCTCGGCAAAGAGTTCACGCATAAGGTTGGGAATTCTGAAAGCCACAAAAAAGGAGTCGGAAAGGTCAGAGGCGCCCAGAACCCTGGCTACAAGCATATCACGTACAAACCCCAGCAGCCTGCTAAGAGAAGTGGCTACCGACATGGAAAAAGCGCTGCGGGCTATTTTACCTGACGATGACGGTTCAACCGCTCTTGCCGTGCTACCCTCGTTAGAGAGTTCTTGCAAAACCTATTTCCAACTGGAGGTCTTTTTTTGCCTGTTCTATGTCAAAGCCCGATTTCAGGCGGTTCACTGTAAAATCCGCTATAAGGGCCCTCAACATGTCTATCAGGTTTTCATTGTCCTGTTGCATTGACTCAAGAAAAGTCATGTTTGTGAGAGCCTCCCTAACAGGAGAGTCCTCAGGAATGTTCTGTTCCACAAGTTTTTTGTATGAAAGGATACTCTGGTTTGTAGCCATCCAGTAAAAGAAAACAAAGACAAAATTATTATAGAAACTCATGCTTATCTCGTCAAGATTTAATGCTGATAGGGTTTCTGCAACATCCTCTCTAAGGTCAGCTTTGTACTGTTGTAGCGTATAGCATACTTTACCGGCAAGTACCTCAAAAGGTGTAAAATTCCATTCCATAGTTACCTCAGTATTCTGTCAAAAGCAGTATTAAAGATTTTGGCATGGATAGAGTATATTTATTTTGAATTTAACATGTCAAGGGATTATTGAAATCCTCAAATAAGGAACAAATTCTTTAAATAAGTATCAGAAAGCTTACTGATATGTTGGAACAGGCGCAAAAAAAGGATAAATGTGTTTTGGCACGGCAAATGCAATATAGATTAGAGAGTGTGTGAGTGATTTAAAGCTTGTAATAGTAGTTAAAGCATTGTTATGATAACAGCTCAATTACGAAAGGAGGTGAAAGGAATGAAGAAAGCAGTAGCATTAATGATTATCCTCGTGTTTGCTTTTGCAACAGTTGCAATGGCAGGTTATGATGATAAGTGCGCTAAGTGTCATAATGGCAAAACAGCTCCTGACAAAGCAAAGATGTTGGAGAAGTCCAAAACAGCCGCTGATTTTGTAAAAGCAGCAGAGGAGTCAAAGAGCCCTATGATGAAGTCTTTTAAAGACAAAGCTGACGAGCTTAAGGCAGCAGCAGCAGAGTTAGGACTTAAATAAACACAGTTAGTTTAGTATTTTTTTGGAACCTTTGCACCCAAAAGGGATGTGACCCCATCCCGGATTTAGTATATGGGGAGTTTGTATAAACTCCCCATATTTTTACTTTTACAAAGACAAGACTGTATTTTACAGGCATAATATCCGAGTAGAGGCTGAAGGTAAATTGGAGAAATCCTTAACTGAAAAGTACTCATTCTACATTTTGAGGATTTCGAAACGGTCTCAACTTATTGTTAATCTGCCGAGGCTGTGATACAAGTTACTGACGGCTAAAATATCATAAATATAGAATTTATAGAGTTATTTTATGAAAGATTTTGTTAAAATCAGCACAGTGCTCCTGTGCCATGATAATGGGGATATCTCTGAAATGTCGGCAGAGCTTGCGTTAAGTATAGCAAGGACATTTAAGCTGCCTGTGCTTGGCCTCCACGGCTACAACGCTGTTATGCACGAGGGTGCCTTTAGAATTATGGAGCCGACTTTGCCTGCCGAGTATCAGACTGAAGAGATTCTTGCAAAACAAAGAGAGGTTCACGCAAGCCTTATTCGTGTCGGAATGGAAAAAATATCTCTTTCATATCTAAAGCCGCTTGAGCCGATATTTAGAGATGCTCATGTCCCGTTTAGCCCAAAAGTGCGCGAGGGGAAAAACTTTAAAGCCCTCCTTGAGCTAATTAATGAGGAGGACTCAGAGAGCCTTGTAGTTATCGGAGCCTCAGGGTTTAATCACACCGGGGACGGTTTTGTAGGAGGCGTCTGCCTGAGGGTGCTCAGGCAGTGCGATAATAAAAATCTATTAATCGTTAAAAACGGCAAGGCGTTAGAGGGCGCTGACTTTGTGGTCTGTTTAGATGGCAGCTCATCGGCTATTTATTCGCTCAGGGTTGCCGCCGCTTTGGCAGAAAAATTTAAGGCAAAACTCCACCTCCTCTATGTATTTGACTCAGCCCTCCATAATGATTTGTTTAAACGGTTAAAAGACACTTTAATTAATGATGACGGGTTTAAATTTAACACAAAAGATCAAGAGAAAATTCACGATGAATTTATTGATAAAGGCCTTGCACGAGTTGGACACATGATACTGAATAAGGCTGAAAAGGAGGTCTTTGGTAATAACAGCGCATCCCATGACGCACAACCCGCTCACGGTGCAATGCACGGTTTTGGCCTTATAGGTGACAACGGTAACGGTGCAAAAAAGAAAACAGTACTCTCCGGGCATATATACAAAAAGATATGCGATTATGCCAAAGAGGTGGGGGCATCGTTGATTTTTACAGGGAAAACCGGACGCCATCACGCTGAGGGTATTGACATCGGCTCGGTTTGCGAAAACGTTGTGCGTTACAGTCCGTGTAACGTGTTGGTTACACGGAGTGAGGACTTCAGGGGTTGGCAGCTTTAGAGCATAAGCCATACATTGTGTCCTGGAATTTGACGCACGGCTGTAATCTCTCCTGTCCGCACTGCTACATGGACGCAGGTTGCCGTAGCGCCGGGGAGCTTACAACAGCTGAGGCAAAAGAGGTTGTTAATTCACTTGCATTAATGAATCCCGCCATGATGATTGTGCTAACTGGCGGAGAGCCTCTCCTTAGAAACGATTTATGTGACATAGTGGGATTGTGCTCGGATGCCGGTTTTATAACGGTGCTGGGCACAAACGGCACTCTGCTAAACAGAGAGAAATTGGTACAGTTGCAGCGTGCCGGTTTAAAGGGCATCGGGGTCAGTATTGATTCTACAAAGCCGGAAAGCCATAATGCGTTTCGTAATTTTAAAGGAGCATGGGAGCTTTCCATTGAGTGTTTAAAGGCTGCAAAAGAACTTTCTATAGAGACTCAATTGGATGTCACGCTTACTGATGATAATTACACAGAAATCGGGGACTTTACAGAGCTAGCGGTAAGTTTAGGCGCAAGAGCGTTAAACTTCTTTTTCCTTGTCTGTACGGGGCGTGCTATGAGAACTTTTATTTCGGTTCAAAACTATGACGCTGCAATACAGGAACTTGTTAAGCGTTCTAAAACCGAGACACGGACAATGCTTCGGGCACGGTGTGCTCCTCACATCTACAGGGTGCTTCATGACAGTGGCGTGAGACTGCCTGAGGGTACGCGAGGCTGCCTTGCCGGGCGCTCCTACATGCGCATAGACCCTGTGGGAAACGTAACTCCATGTCCGTACATGGAGGAGAGTGTTGGAAACGTTAAAAATACAAGCATAGAGAAACTGTGGGCTGACTCTCAAAAGCTACAAACCCTGAGAGACGGGGAGTACGGAGGCAGATGCGGCAGATGCGAGTTTACGGAAATATGTGGCGGATGTAGGGCGAGGGCAAAGGCAGAGCACGGAGACTTTATGGCCGAGGACCCGCTCTGTCACTATGTGCCTCAGGGAAAGGGAAAGCTTACGCTAACAGATGAATCCCAATCCGATATACAATGGGAAAGCGCCGCTAAACAGAGACTAAACAGGGTGCCTGCTTTCATCAAAAAAATGGTCATTGGAGTCATAGAGAAAAAGGCAAGGGAAAAAGGCGTTAACATAATAACAGAGGCATTTGTAGAGGAGATAAAATCACGTGATTTTTCAAAAATGCACCGACCAGGGTAATTTTATAAAAGAACCGCTCACACCAAGCAGCAGTCTTAATCATAACGAGGCGGCAAGGAGAAAGCGACGCATCCCCTTTATAGTGGAATCGGAGAGTACGTTGAGGAGATTTTAACGATGACAACGAAATTAGGCGATAGAATGCAGCTTGGTACCAGCAGATTGCCGGAGCGCTGCCTCAACTGGCTTGCCTCATCACGGCTTAAGTTTATTAATGAAATGAAGAATGGAAAAATGCTCAGGTACTTTTCTGCCCACTTACCTGTTATGATTACATGGGCAGAGGGTGAAGAGTCAGAATCTGAATCAAAATATCCGGTTAATATGACAGTAAAGGGAATCGGGTTAATCCCTAAGACTGAACAGCTTGAGAATTTTATTGATCTTTTTGAATCAGTTGCAGCAAATACCCGGTCAAGGCCGCACATTGAAACCATACGAGAGCGGGTGGAGGCAGTTGAAGCGCTTTATAACAACCCTGCTAATTTTGACCCTGCACTGCTTGGCGGCCTTGAGATATTTAGTGGAAAAGCACTGAAAAATGTAAGAAACAACGGTCACACAAGCCTACTTTATGTTGGGATGGAGGAAACGCCATCTGCCCCTGTTGAGCACCCGCATAATATGAATCAACATCCTCATAGCATGGCAGGGCACGGCGGCATTTCATATATTAGTTTTCAGGTTAACGGCACTATAGAGATACTTGAGCAAGAAAATATTTACTACAGATACCTGCTTGCCTCACGGAAACTGTTTGAGTTTGATAAGTTTCATATCTTTCAACCGGATTATCCGTTTGGATACCTGATAAAGGTCGAAGAGGTACATGACAAGTCACCGTGGTCAAGAGCAAAACAGTAAGATTGTAACTTCATAAACTACAGATTAACACCGTAGTAGTTGGCATACCAGTCTATGAAATTTTTAATTCCCTCGCGGATTGGGGTCTGTGGCTTGAAATCGAAACTCTGTGTAAGAGCGTCAATATTGGCATAAGTTGAGGAAACATCACCGGGCTGAAGCGGTAAGAAATCTTTAACGGCTTTTTTGTTTAACAGCTCTTCAATGATTTCTATAAAATCCAGCAGTTTTATGGGCTTATTGTTACCTATATTGTAGAGTTTGTAAGGGGCGTAACTTATGGAGGGATCGGGGTTTTCACCGCTCCATGCCGGAGATGGTTCAGGAACCTTTCCCATCACTCTTATTACCCCCTCGATAATATCGTCAATGTAGGTGAAATCGCGGTTCATATTTCCAAAGTTAAAAACCTTTATAGGGTTTCTCTCAATAATTGCCTTTGTAAAGAGAAAAAGTGCCATGTCGGGGCGTCCCCAGGGGCCATAGACGGTAAAAAACCTTAGCCCTGTTGTTGGCAAACTATATAGACTGCTGTAAACATGGGCCATAAGCTCGTTTGACTTCTTAGTTGCAGCATACAGTGACACAGGGTGGTCCACATTTTGGGTGACTGAAAAGGGCATCAGTGTGTTAGCCCCATAGACAGAGCTTGATGAGGCAAACACAAGGTGTTTTACGCTTGTGTTTTTGCAGCCCTCCAGGATATTTAAAAATCCCGTTATGTTGGTATCAACATAAGAGTATGGATTTATCAGGGAGTACCTGACCCCTGCCTGTGCAGCCAAATTTACAACCGTGTCAAAACCATCCTCAAACACCTTAGCTATGTTTGCCCTGTCGGTAAGTTCTAGCTTATGAAACATGAAATTACTGTGTATGGTTAACTGACTAAGCCGGTCTTCTTTTAGTTTAACATCGTAGTAGTCATTTAAATTATCGATACCTGAGACAGATTTACCTTCATCAAGGAGTCTTTTGCATAAGTGATAACCGATAAATCCAGCCGCTCCTGTTACAAGTACCTTATCGTTCATGTGTTGATACTCCTTTTTTTAACAGAGATTTAGCCAGCTTAATACCCTGTGATACGGCAGGGGGCGTCATGCAAAAGAAAAAACCGCCTAATCTCCCGATTGAGTACAGATTTTTATACTTTTCGTCTATCTCCTTAAAATTTCTCTGCAACTGTGTTTCGTAATCAAGGCCGTATAGCGGCATGGAGTTACCAAGCCTGATAACCATTGACTTACGCAGGTCGACGGCTTTAAAAATCCCTGCTCTTTCTATATCTGACACACACCTGTCAACAAGTTGAGTATCCGCCATGGCTGCTGTCTCCGTTGTCTCATGAATTGTTAAACAGATACCCTCTTTTGTGTCAGGTATGTTATCGGCAAAGATGTTTGAGGGATAATAAACCCGCTTAAAGATAAATGAGGGATCGGTGTAGTAAACATACAGCATAGGTCTATTTTTAAGGTGTTTTTGCTCATAGGTCAGAAATACGTTTGTTATATCGGCATAGTGGAAATTCAGAGAGTCATTACCCAACACCTTGTTTAATTGATTTGCTGAAGCAGTCCAAACGACATTTTCAACATTATACCTGTTGCCGCCAGTAATTACAGCAGTTATTTGATCATCAGTCTTTTCAAAGTCTAACTGTTTACAATTTAAAATTAATTCGCCCCCCGCTTCTGTGTATCTTTGTATGAGTTTATCCGGAATTGATTGGAAACCGTTAGCCGGATAGACGTACTTTTTGCGCATAGCGTTAAAGATGTACTTAATTTTATGAAGGATACCGCCAACGTGGGGGTCTCTGAAGGGTTCCTTACGGTGACGGATGTCTCTGTCCACCCTTGCTATCCAGTCGGCGTGTACTAAATTGCCGGCCATTAGGGCTTTTTTGTAAATCATAGGACCAAGCACCTCGTTATAATAAACAGGGCCGAATTTTGCCGTTATGTCTGACTCTGCCGATATCAGCTCTTTTGGATTTACATGTCCTTTTTTAAGATATGACTGAAGTATCTGTTTTTTTATGGTCCATGGGTAAAACAGTAATTCTATTATGCCTGCCGGCATTGTCCATGACTTTTTCCCGTTAACTATCCCAAATTTCCATATTCTGGTAATCAGCGGCTCATTTTTTAGCAGATCGAAAATGAAATCCTCAGCCTCAGCTCCGGGATTAGGAAACAGCACATGAGGGCCTAAGTCAAATATAATATCATCAAGTGTAAATGAGCGGCACTGTCCGCCTGCCACACCCTCTTTCTCCACTATTAAGCATCTTTTACCGGCTTTAGCCAGCAAATATCCGGCAGTGAGCCCAGCCACACCTGCTCCCACTATCAGAGTTAAATCCCGCTTATTTTCCATAACATCGCTCACAAGACGATAGAGGTTAACACAGCAGTTGCATCAGTGTCAAACAAGCCAGACTTCAGCGTACCCCCCACAATCCGTTAAAACTGATTTTTACCTATTGACAATTTCCGATTTTAGTGTTATAAAATATGACAAGAGTCGCAGTAAATGATTACACTATTCTATTGAGGGGGCAATATTTTGATCAACAATGATGACAGAGAAAGCACTCTTTTGTATGTTGATCGGAGCTCAGTTAGAAGGCATTTTCTCTTTGCTTCTTTTGCTACAATAATAATTACGTTTACAGGTATGTATTTTTTGGATCCGGTATTATCCGAATATGCCGTCAGGACGTTAAATATTAAAGAAAACACTGCTGAAGCCCTCTTTGACGCAGTGTGGTTATCTGTTATTTTCTTTTTAATGTATTTTGTAAACAGTTATGCTGTAACGACAGCCTCAAACAAATGTAAGAAAAGGATGGAGGATGAAACAGGAGGAGTAGATCGCCGTTACCAGTTGATGACAGCTAAGTTAAGCAATTATTTTACCTCACAAAGACAATTAACCAAACTCGCAAACGCTCAGATGGAGGACATTGTTAAATCCACAGATTCCGCATCTTTTGAGATAATTTCCCATCTTAAATCCATAGATGAGTCAATAACTGAGATGCTTCAGACTCTTTCCAAACTTAGAAGCGAATCTGAAGAGCTGTCGGATGAGTCCCGCACTACTATAGAAGAAAACGAAAAGACCCTCTCTACCGTGCATGATTACATAACCTATCGTTTAGATGAGGGGGAGAAAGACTTTGAACTGGGCAAAGATCTGACGGAAAAGTCTACCCATATGTCGGGGCTTATAAAACTCCTGCAAGACATCAGCGACCAGACAAACCTGCTTGCGTTAAATGCAGCTATAGAGGCTGCCCGCGCGGGTGAAATGGGGCGCGGGTTTGCCGTTGTTGCCGATGAGGTAAGGAAACTTTCACAGAAATCACATGAATCCACTGTGGAGATAGGAACTGCTATATTGGACGTTGCAAAGATTATTGAGCACAGGTTTCAGGCTGACTTAAATAAAAAAGCACATAAAGCCGAGCATGATCTGTTGAAAAGCTTTGTAAAAAGACTTGATGCCATAGGGGAAAGTTATAAGAAAATCGGCAGCCTTAACGACAATATAATCGGTCAGGTAGGCGGGGTCAGTAAAGATGTAGAGACGAAAATTATAGAAGCATTAAGTAACATCCAGTTTCAGGACATAACCCGCCAACAGATTGAGCAAGTTATTAAAGGAAACGACACAATGGATAGCTACATAAGCAAACTGGATGAAATGTTGAAAACTCCCCCTGAGCTTTATGATAATTTATTTGCCGATTTCAACATAGACGATATGATAAAAGATTATGTGATGAAAAAACAGCGGGACATTCATCATGAGGTCGTGCACAGTCCTAAAGCAGCGAATAAGAAAAAGGCTATCTCTCACAGCAAAGATGATGAGGTAACGTTTTTTTGAAAGTATATGGTATGTTAATAAAGTTATAATGATATAATGTGGGGGAAATATGGGAAAGACGATAATGCTGATTGATGATTCTGCAACCTTACGAGAGGTTTTAGGTACGACATTAAAAAAAGCAGGCTATACCGTAATAGAGGCCAAAGACGGTAAGGATGCTCTAAGTAAGCTAACCGGTAAAATTCATCTGATGATTTGTGACGTCAATATGCCCAACATGGATGGGATAACGTTTCTTAAAGAGGTAAAGAAGAACGCCACTTATAAATTTACTCCTATTATTATGTTAACAACCGAATCACAAGAAACCAAAAAACTAGAGGGTAAAGAGGCCGGCGCTAAGGCATGGCTTGTAAAACCCTTCAAGCCAGAAATTTTACTTTCAGCCATCGAAAAACTCATATTGCCTTAAAAAAAGTTTGCTGCACAAAGTGCAAACATAGGGGGAGATTATGATATTAGCTTTAGAGGGTGATCTGTCTGTTGTACGGGCTAATGAACTAAAGGAATTGTTCATAGATTATATCAAAACCGCAAAAGATATAGAACTTGACCTTTCTAACGTCTCGGAAATAGACAC
>JADFYB010000019.1:19478-31236 GCA_015233245.1 Nitrospirota bacterium
AAAGCGAAGGAATGGGGAGAAACTTCAAGGTTCTCTCCGTAAGCCCTGCAGTTGAATATCTACTCGATTTATATAACGTTAAGGATATGTTCATATAAACCCTGAGCAGAGGACTAAAAAACTATGGAACTGGATGCCGCATATAAAGCCTTTTTAGAGGAGGCCACGGAAATTCTCCAGACAATGGAGGAGCAGTCGCTCGCTTTAGAGGAATCTCCAGGGGACAGGGAAACCATAAATGCCCTTTTCAGAGGTGCTCACACAATTAAGGGCGCTGCCGGTATGATTGGCCTGACCGACATTGAACGCTTCACCCACAAGGTGGAAAGTGTTCTGGAGAGGCTAAGAAACGATGAAATCAGAGTTGATTCCGTACTTATTAATTTGCTTCTCAGATGCCGCGACTATATCAGCGAATTAGTAAAAATAACCTTAAAAGACAATAAATCTTTAACTGAAGAGTTAAAGGTGACTGAGCAGGAACTCCTTGACGGTTTATCCGGATATCTTGCTGAGGTGAAAACGGTTACCGCACCTGAAGTTTCTGAAACCGCGGTCTCTCAACCCGAGTCCGCTATCTGGCATATATCTCTCAGATTCAATAGAAATGCACTGAGAGACGCTATGGATCCGCTTTCACTTATTAATTATCTTAAAAGAGTTGGTGACGTGCTCAACATGACAACAATAACAGAAGCCATCCTCTCTTTAGTGGAAATGGACCCTGAGGAATGCCTTACCGGCTTTGAATTAGATCTGAAAACGGATAAAAACCAAAAAGAAATAGAGGATGTTTTTGAGTTTTACATGGAGGAAAACGATATTAAAATAAGTCAGTCTCACTGCAAAGCCGAAACTTACACCGGTTTGATTAATGATTTGCCGGAGGACACATGGAGGCTTGGCGAGGTACTTATAAAAAGCGGGGTGTTATCCTCTGAAGATTTAAATAAAGCACTGAGGAAACAAAACGAAGTATCGAGGATTTCAGATAAGGACAAGCCGTTTATCGGAGAGGTGTTGGTAGATACCGGCTTAGTGGCAAAAGAAGTGGTTGATGCTGCCCTTAATAAGCAGCAAAAAGTCAGAGATACGATTGTTGGGGGCGCATCGCAATCATCGGCAACAATACGGGTGGATGCCGATAAGCTTGACTTGCTGATAAATTTGGTCGGCGAGCTGGTTGTTGCAAACGGAGGAATCAGACAGCGTTCACTTGTTGTGGGCGATGGTCCGCTTATGAAAACCTCCTCGTTTATGACAAAGCTTGTAAATGACATCAGGGATATGTCTATGAAGATGCGCATGATTCCCATCGGTAGTTCATTTAACCGTTTTCAGCGCCTTGTAAGAGATATAAGCAAAGAGCTAGGTAAAGACATAGAACTGGTAATTAGCGGAGGCGACACTGAGCTGGATAAAACCGTAATAGAAAAGATAAACGACCCTCTGACTCATATAGTACGTAACTCGGTTGACCACGGCATAGAGACTATAGAGGAACGCATAAGTAAAGGCAAGCCGCCCAAAGGCACAATCAAACTTAATGCATACTACGAGGCTGGTACAATTGTAATTGAAATCACAGACGACGGCAAGGGCCTTAACAAACAACGGATACTTGAAAAAGCCGTAAGCATCGGCCTTATAGATGCTAATAAAAATCTATCCGATAATGAAATATTCAGCTTGATATTTGAACCAGGGCTTTCCACATCTGAAAGCGTAACGAAACTATCCGGGCGCGGCGTCGGTATGGACGTGGTAAGGAGAAATATAGAGGCTTTAAGAGGTTCGGTTTTCGTGGAAAGCCATGAGGGAAAGGGAACGAACGTTAGAATCAACCTTCCGCTTACACTTTCTATAATTGATGGATTTATGGTAGGCGTTGGAGGAAAACAATATGTAATTCCTCTGGATATGGTAGTGAAGTGTTATACGATAGATAAAAAAACTTATACAAAGGTCAGGAAAAAGGGCTATTTCGACTTTCAAGGCAAAGTAATACCTTTTATCTCTATGTGTGAGCTGTTTGAGCTTGGACAGTCCAACTGCAGCTTTATCGTAATAGTGACACATGGAGGGCGTAAAGCAGCTATAGGCGTAGATAAACTCTTTGGTGATATGCAGGCGGTAATAAAATCTTTGGGCAGGCTCTACAGGGACGCAAAAGGCTTTTCCGGAGCCACTATTTTAGGGGACGGCTCTCTTGCCCTCATACTTGACATTCAGGGGATATTCAAACTGCTTGAGTCAGAGGCACGTAGTTAACAATTATTATAAAATTTAAGTGCAAAAAAACTTTAGGAGGGATGTATTATGAAATGGTTTTATGATCTAAAGGTCCGTAGTAAACTTTTGACTGGATTTGTATTAGTAGCACTTTTTACGGTAATCGTTGGTATTATCGGTATACGAGCTTCAAATAATATCAATAACATGGCTGACGAAATGTACCTTGAATCAGTCATACCGCTGGAAAATTTAAGCAATGTTACGGATTATTTCCAACGACTCCGTGTCTATATCAGAGATTTTGTTTATTCAAATAATGCTGACGAAGAGAAAGAGCTTTTGGAGAAAATTAAAACCAGAAAAGAAGATATTAAGAAAGAGATGGAGAAATACTCTAAGTCTATACATACTGAAGAGGGTAAGCAAATATTTAAAGAAGCACTGGATGGCCTTAAGGAATATGAAAATGGTTTGGATAAGGTAATCGAGCTCAATGCCGCTAAAAAAGACGCTGAGGCTCATTCATATCTCAAAAAGGAGTTGGCACCGATAGGCAAAAAAATAGAGGCAGCTTTGGATAAGCTTACAGAGCGGAAAGTTGCAAATGCCAAAAAATTATCTGATGAAACATCAGTATTGTACAAAACAAGCTTTAGATTTATTGTAATTGGCTCAATAGGTTGTTTCATTATTTCAATTTTAATTGGAATATTTATAGCTCGTACAGTAACTAAGCCTTTAGGCGGCGAACCTGGTGAGATGTCTGCAATGGCAATGAAAATAGCAACCGGAGACCTTAACATAGAGGCCGACGCAAAAGCCAGCAAAGATAATCTTCTGGGCGCTATGCTTTCAATGGTGGATATTCTGAAGGGAATATTTGCCGAGATAGACAAACTGATAAATTCTGTAAAAGACGGTAATTTGGCTACAAGAGGAGAGTCGGAGAAATATCGCGGCGGATGGCGGCAGTTAATTGATGGATTAAATACTTTGGTAGAAGCTTTTGTTAAGCCCATAAATGTAACCTCTGACTATGTGGAAAAAATCAGCATAGGCGACATTCCATCCAAAATAAGTGATGAGTATCGCGGTGATTTCAACAAAATTAAGAATAATTTGAACGTTTTGATTGATGCCGAAAATAACATAACCGATATTGCAGAAGAGCTGTCAACTGGTAATCTGATGGTGAAGGTAGTGGAGCGGTCGGAAAAAGACAGGCTGATGCAGTCTCTTTCTGCTATGTTGCAAAGATTAACTGAGGTTGTGACAGATGTGCAAAACGCATCTGAGCAGGTGGCCTCAGGCAGCCAGCAGTTGAGTGCAACCACTGAGGAGTTATCTCAGGGAGCCTCTGAGCAGGCGGCCTCAGCTGAGGAGATATCCTCATCCATGGAACAGATGTCAGCAAACATCAAGGCCAATGCCGATAATGCGATGCAGACGGAAAAGATGGCAGCAAAGTCTGCTGTAAATGCTAAGGAAAGCGGCGAATCTGTAGAGATGACAGCAAAGGCTATGAAAGAAATAGCTGAAAAGATTATGATAATAGAGGAGATAGCAAGGCAGACCAATCTTTTGGCGCTAAATGCAGCCATAGAGGCGGCACGTGCCGGGGAGCATGGCAAGGGGTTTGCAGTGGTGGCCTCAGAGGTAAGAGAGCTTGCAGGGCGGAGTCAGGCAGCAGCCGGTGAAATTAATACTCTTGTAAAATCAAGCGTTGATGTCTCGGCAAAAGCCGGTGAGATGTTAAAGGCATTAGTTCCCGACATTCAGAAAACCTCAGAGCTGGTACAAGAGATAAGTGCCTCTTCAAAAGAACAGTCAACCGGAGCCGACCAAGTTAACCAGGCCATTCAGCAATTGGATAAGGTGATTCAGCAAAACGCAGCATCCTCCGAGCAGATGTCATCAACAGCAGAGGAGCTTTCGGCTCAGGCGCAACAGCTTCAGAGCTCTATCGGGTTTTTCAAAACCGATGACGGAGATATGAGACACCAAAAACCTGTGTATTCTCAGCGAAAGCCCAAAGCTGTTAACAGAGCACAGCAAGGAGGGGCAAAATCAAGAGCTATAGCCCACGAATCTGCGACAAAGTTCCCAAAAAGGGACAGAGAGGAAACGGTCAAACCCTCTTTAAACCTTGGTCCGCATTCAGATGATGTGGATGATAAAAATTATGAAAATTATTAATAGGTAGTCATTCTGCGCCACCACAGATTTCTGCTAAGTTGTTTCTACCTGATCTTGCTGCTGCTTCTGTCTTGCAGCAGCAAGCCGGCAGAATCGGACGGCTATCTTTATCTTAGAATAAACGCTAACCCCACAACCCTTGACCCAGCCTATGTTGTGGATGTCGCAGGGGGCAGCATGTGCGCAAAAATGTTTAACGGACTCGTTAAACTAAACGAAAACCTTGATGTGGTTTCTGATATTGCCAAAAGCTGGAGCGTTAGCGCTGACGGGTTAAAATACACTTTTTATCTGAGAGACAACGTAACGTTTCATAACGGAGAGCTATTAACCGCAAATGACGTTGAATACTCCCTGAAACGCCTTCTTATGCCGGAGACTAAATCCCCAAATACGTGGGTCGTTATGAGCCTTATGGGAGCCGAAGAGTTTCTTAACGGCAAAGTGTCAACACTTAACGGCATTAAGGTAACAGATAACTACACAATAGAGCTTACCTTAAAAACTCCGTTTGCCCCTTTTATAAAACTCCTCACTATGACCCCTGCTTATATTGTGCCCCAAAAGGAGGTACAACGCCAGAAAAAAGAGTTTGCTAACCAGCCAGTTGGTACGGGGCCTTTTCAATTTTTACATTGGGAGCCTGACAGTGAATTAACTCTTAAGCGCTTTCCAAAATACTTTGAATCCAGCGCAAAAATAACCGGCATCCGCTACAGAGTAATACCAGAGGATTTAACAACCATTACTGAGTTTATGCTTGGAAACCTTGATACCACAGAGGTAACGGCAGCCTCTTATAAATTTTTTACAACCGATAAAAAGTACTCAGAGAATCTTAAGACGGCAGTTGGCTTAAACACATACTACTTAGGGCTAAATAACTCAAAACCGCCGCTTAATAATATACTTCTCAGACAGGCAATAGCATATTCAATTGATAAGGATAAGATCAGAAAAACGTACTATCAGGGACGGGGTGAACTGGCCTCAGGTCCCATACCAGATAACCTTAAATCATATAAATTACCACAACGCTATTCGTATAACCCGCAGCTGGCCAAACAACTGGTTAAAAAATCCGGATATAATAAATCTGAGAAACTTAAATTTTACGTTAACACAGCTCAGGACTCCATAGACATAGCAGAAATTATAACGTCTTTTTTAAAAGAGGCCGGCATTGAAACGGAAATAAAGGTGCTTGAGTGGAGCGCTTATAAGTCAGCAATAAATAGGGGTGAGAGCGATTTATTTTGGCTGGGCTGGTGGGCTGATTACCCTGACGGTGAGAATTTTCTGTATCCACTTTTTCATTCCTCTAATTTTGGAGCAGGTGGAAACAGAACCAGATTCACAAACAAACACATTGACAAACTCATAGAGGAGGCTCAAAGAACCATTGATAACCAAAAACGGGAAATACTCTATAGAAATATAGAACAAAACATTGTTGAAGAGTGCCCTGCTGTGTTTTTTTGGCACAGGAAAGACTATGTAGTAACACAGACGTGGATAAAACACTTTTCATTGTCTCCCATATATAGCATTGATAAGGGTGATTTTATAGAAATACAACACCGGTAAAAGACTTATAAAATTTGCGCACATACACAATAAAACTATAAAAAAATATTACATTTTCCAATTGAAATTATGTTAAAATTATACCAATTTAAGTAACCATCCTTTCAGGATGGCGAGTATTAGTGATTTGAGGGGGTACAAAGTGAAAAAACTAACCATTATTCTGTTTCTTGTTGCCTTTGCAATGACTGCTGGTTTAGCCTTTGGCAATGCTGACGATGTCAAATGGGTTAATCAGTGCATTAAGGACAACAAAGGTGAAGGAGCTACACAGGGGGTAGTTAAAAAGTATTGCGAATGTATGAACAACAAGATGAGTGATAGTGAGACTCAATCCATCAGTCAATGGGAAAAATCACATCCTGCAGAAATGAAGGATTGTGAGAAGCAATCTGGTTGGAAATAACCAGGCATTTATTATTTTTTGCATCCCGCCTGTTTTGGGGGAACATGTTTTAAAGGGAAAGGCGATGCCTTTCCCTTTATTAATTTAACATATATCTTTTTGCCTTATGATACTATTGCCTTTTACCATTACATTGCATTACAATATCCTATCTGCGGGTTGCTAAATACACTATTATGCTACCAAGTAGCAGTCAGAAGCATAACAAGGCGGCAAGTAAAAAGCGACGGAGGCGTACTTTTAGTACGTTGAGGAGCTTTTGACGAAGCCAACGAAGTTAGGCGATAGAATGCTGCTTGGGATATGAGGCTAATATGGAAATCAAAGCTCTATTATACGGGATAACGAGTTTTCTGTTGCCACACTTACCCAAACTGACATCACTGAAAAAAGAGGAGGTGGTGACTGAGGCAGGCACTGCCCACGACGCTCAGGCATTTAAATGGGCTAATAAAATATGGGATAAAATTAAAAATGCGCCAAAAACACGGCTTTCCTTTAAAGAGGCGCTAAGTGACCTGCTTGAATCCCCCTCAGATGTGGATGCAATTACCGCTTTCAGGTATCAGTTGAAAAAGTATGTCGATAGTGATCCTACTATCGGCGAAAGCCTGAAAGAGCTGTGGGCAGAGATGTCCGCTCAGGGGGTAGGCGTTGACTTAAGCTCTTCACTCATTGATGCAAAGTGGATAGATATTTTAAATCAAAACGATGATGTTTTGAAAAGGCTTGAAATGGTGAGACTATTAAGGACTGGCGTTGCTCCTGAGACAGTGGCAGCACAGTTTCACACAGATTTGAATTATTTATTCAGAGTGCACTCGGCTTTTTCACTTAACGGAGTGTATGGCATTCTCTCCGGCTCCAATATAAGACACTGGCATGATATGTTAAATAAGGAGGATCCTATTCTCAGGCGTCTTGAAATGATTCGCCTTCTTAGGTCTGGCAGCCCAGTTGAGACTATCTCTAAGGAGTACCATGCAGTCAAAGAGTATATATACAGGCTCAATAACCGGTTTAGCGCAAACGGTGTTGTGGCTATTATGGATGAAAATGATTTCCAAAAATACCGTGCTCTCTATCCCCCATACATAAAGGTGTGTTCGTTTAACCTCCACGGTGTTCATGATGATGATCCCACACGGCTTAAACGCATTGCTAACGAGCTTTGTATATATGACCCTGATTTGTGCGCTTATCAGGAGGTGATAAAAGGCGCAGGTATCGAGGAGACCTCACTTCAAATAGCAGACATGATGTCCGGTATAACTGGTATGTACTACAGAACCCAATACGGGTACTGCCACATGTACATGAATAAGTACCCTGAGGGGATATCAGTCTCAGGGCGATATAACTTAAAAAATCCTCAGATTATTGACCTCAATAAAGACCTGGTTGAGGGACTGCACCCTCTTATGGACAGATACGCCGCTGCCGCTCAATTTGATATATATGGACACAAGGTAATATTCGCATCGGTTCACCTTGATCACAGTGAAAATCCGCGAATTCGATATGCACAGTTGGAAAAACTCGTAAAAGTGCTTGAGTCAACTTATGGCACAGATTACCACGCCTCAATAATAGCAGGGGATTTTAACGATACCGAGGACTCCGTCACTATCGAGTATTTAACCGATATTGGTTATAAGGACGCTTACAGACACTGTCACCGCACAGGCGGAAACACCTTTGACTCAACTAATCCCTTTACACGGATTGACTACATCATGGTGAAGGGAAAGGTAAAAATCCACAGTGCAGAGCTGATTCTCAAAGACCCAAAGTTAAGCGACCACATAGGCGTTTATGCGGTTATTGAGTAGAAGCTTTATCTATGGGATTAAGAATTAAACTTTAGCACATAAGTTTTCAGATAGAAAGAGGAGAGACACTATGCCTCACAGGGCGGGATATTTCGTATTGGCCTACCAGTGGGACCACCACTGCCAGAAATTGTATGATTCCCTTAAGGGACGGATTAACCACATGCTCAAAGAACTCCATGAGCTTGAGCATGGCAATCCTCCTGACCTTACGCAAATTCTCTATTATTATAAAAAATGGCACTATAACAAAGACTTATATAACCACACTTTTGGTGAAATAGAAAAAAGACAATTCGTCATCAACTCCCTTGGTTACAGAGGGTATGGTGTAAACATTGATTTGCTAAATGCCCTTGATGCGCTGAAAAAAGACTATGCCGGACACATTGCATGGCTTTTAAGTGAAACGTTTAACAAACTTATTCCGCACCTAAGGACACTCATAACGCTTGATGACAAACAGGTACAGGATATGGACTCAGGCTATGTGATAGATGAAATCTGTAAACGCCTGAACTGGAACACGCAGGAAAACACACCGGCTGCCTCCTGTCCGATACTGCTTGAGCTGTCCAGCTATTTTAAGATAATGAGTGAGGAGACCCCGTGGAATGTAAACACCGCTATCTTTCAGAAGTTGTTCCTTCACCTTGGGACATCGTCTATGACCATAATGAAGGGCACTGTAGGGCACACAGATCAGTTAAGCGCAGCGGAGTTAAAGGTTATAGCCAACAGAAACTTCAGAGTGATGTACAGGGAGACATTCTCAAACCTCCACACTTTTACAGAGCTTGGCATAGATTTTCTGAAACAAATCCATCTGAACCTGTCAAAAGGCCTTGTGCCCAATGCAGGGGAGTTTCGTGCCTTTGATTTCCCGGATAAAAACGGGGTAACATATGAATGTGAGAATTTCAATAAGGAAATAAAAAGCCTGGGCTACGTTTTGTGGGAAACATCACAGAGTTTCCACAATCTTGACGCCTTTGTCTATGACCTCTGCCGCTCCTACTACATGTTCATAGGGATACACCCATTTTGGGATTCTAATGGCCGGGTCGGAAAGTGTTTCCTTAACTACATGCTCCTTAAAAAGGGACTTCCGCCGGTGAGCTTTGATGACGATGATGAGGTGTTGGCCCTTCCCCGCTATGGCGGCTCAATGGAGGACATCTACAACTACATCAAAAAACGAATACTTGTTGCCATAGATGCCTACTACTATGAAAGGTGGAAAATCGAGCATCTGGGCAATATAAACAAGCAGATTTACAACGTGGCCTTTGACTCTGGGTTTTACTTTTGGCAGATAGATGATAAGGTACAAAAACTTGAGGTGCACTTTTTTGCCTTTGTTGTTGGCTCTGGCGATCCGCTCTTTGGCAGGCTTCAGGACCAGTGCCGGGTGGTGTTTTCTGATGAGCTCATGCTAAACAACATGAGCATACACTGCGGTTTCACTAAAAAAGAAAACGCTCCGTGGGAACACACTTTCAACTTAAGAGGGAATTTCTTTATAAAAGAGGTAGGAATGGACATAAAAGAAGCCAGAACGTTTGACATTGATTTTACTATAGATCTCCATGAGCACCACTACGATTACAACTACTTCAATGTCTCTGTATCATCCTCCGATGGTGCTTTTATTTACAACAACAAGGGATTAAATTATACATATAAAATACAGAGGTGATATGACAAATAAATCTGCTGATAAAGAGGAAAAACCTGTTGTGGCAACAGACAGATATGCTGAGGAGTTCTGCCATCCGTCATACAAGTGGATAGGACACAGGCGGTTTGTGACAAATGTGCAGAACTGGAATATATCAAATTTCCCCGGAGGGATTGGGTTTGCCTTTTACAATTACTCTGACAGCAAAGCGCTGAGAGTTGTCCTTAAGCTCCACAGAGAGGATGGCGTTAAGGAGTATTATATTATAAACGCGTACCGTTGTGGTGATTTTGGCGAGAATTGGGAAAAATGGCAGGTTCATCAGTTACCCTTGTTTCCATATGAAAGTCTTCACGGGCGGATTACACACATCACGTTTTCATATATAATTCATAAAGACGGACAATCTATTGGCTCAGAGTTTGACTACAAGTTTGCCCACCTCGATGATTTCCATAACGGACGCGTCAGCCCTGATGATTTTGAGCACGCTTACAAAACACAAAATACATACCGCACATATGAGGTCGGCTATGAAGAGGTTCAAAAAGCCTATGACAAAGTTAACAAAGAATATGCCGATCTCCCGATACGTCCGTTTTTTACACGCGGTAACACATGGGACCCCGGACACCCTATCCACGAACTTCACAAACACATTGACTGGGTAATTGAAAGAAAAGAGAAAGACCCCACAGGCAGACACTACATTCAGATGGCTATTTTTGATTTTGACAACTACCATGTGGCCGAACACCTGATTCATGCTAAAAACAAGGGGGTGGATGTCGAGTGTTTTGGCGAGTGGTCAACAGTAAGCTCGATGAATGCCGTGCAGAATCTGGCGAAGCTACGCTGGGCTGGGATTCCAATTTATGGGATAGTGAGAAACACTCCCTGTGACTCCAAGCACGGCATAGCAAGTATGCACACCAAATTTATCATCTTTGACGGCGAGGTGGTTCATTCAAGCTCCTATAATCTTCACTTTCATCTGTGGGGTGGCAACTGGGAAAACGGACTTGTTTATTATTCACACGACTTTGCCACGATTTATTCCAACATATATCATGCCCTGCGAGGAGGCGTGATTCAACGGATTGGGCTTGTGCCTGAAGGCAGGTATAATCTCTACTACACGTTTGGGAGCTACTACACACCGTTTAGGGATTACTACAGGGCACAGGACGCTATTGTAACGGAAATCAATAATGCCCGCAAATCAATAATCGTCTCGATGTTTGACATAGGGTGGATGACAGGCGTAACCTCTCACGGCCATCACGAGGAGGATGTCGTACATGCCCTCATTAATGCCAGAAACAGGGGAGTAAGAGTCAAAATAATTCTAAACGGAATGATAGTTCACTCGGGAGCTTTACCAGCCTCCTGGGACACCCACAAATGGCGTCCCCTTAAAGAGCCAGTTAAATACCTCAAGGACAACTGGATGGAATGCGTCTTTGTCTATTATCACGAAAGCATATACTCACCGCTTCACCACAAATTTGCAGTTTTTGACGACTACACGGTAATCACAGAGTCCTTCAACTGGTACCCGGCCAGCATTCACTCAGACGAGGTACTGTCTGTCATTCGGGATAGCAGAGTCGCGTGGGAGTTCATCTGTGAAGCCAATAAAATTTGCGAATCCTTCCGCCTCGGTTGGGAATAGAGTTATACTAAGTATCATTCTATCGCCTAATTTTAGGGATGTCCGATTAACTATTTGAGGCAATTCGCAGTCTTGACGGCGGTGCGTTATGTGGTATAATTCCTATGACTATTGACACTTGTTATAGGTATTTTCTATACTTATAT
>JADFYB010000170.1:0-4914 GCA_015233245.1 Nitrospirota bacterium
ACTTGAGTTTATCAAGCTCCATGCGCTCCACTTGGAGCTCGCTAAGCATATTGGAATACATTCAAAAGGAAGGGGTTCATAGGATCCCAAAGTAAAAAAAATAGAGTGGGGATAAAATTATGACTAATGAACAGGGATCAGAGAAAAGCCGTTTGGTAACATTACTACTTTGCTTCTTACTTGGTTGGGCCGGAGGCCATCGTTTCTATGTAAATAAGGTAGGTACTGGCATCATAATGTTGGTTACAATGGGTGGCTTCGGGATTTGGTATTTCGTTGATTTTGTAATGATAAGCCTCGGTGCATTCAAAGACAAAGAAAATCTGCCAATAACCAAGTGGTAGGGCAGGGCAAATTTATGCTGTTTTGTTTTTAAACGGGGAGGGAGTTTTTCTCCCCGTTTTTATTATTGAGAGGGCGTGGAAATGTATTATCTTGCATTGTTGTTGCTGATTTTTTTTATTATTGTATGGCGTCGTGATTTAAAAGCTGCAAAAAAAATGTATTCCAATATGATTAGCGAGCTCCAAGTGGAGCGTATGGAGCTTGATAAACTCAAGAGTCATTATTCTGAATTACTTAACAAATCAAAAAATGAAGATTTATAAAAAAACGTGTTTTCCTATTGACTAACAATATAAAAAATATTTACAATATTGTGTGATGGTGAGTATAGTTCAACGGTTAGAGCACTGGACTGTGGCTCCAGGGGTTGGGGGTTCGAATCCCCTTACTCACCCTCAATGACCTTTAAACTAGAAGGACTATTAGGAAGTTTCCCAAAACTATGTATCTATTCGTAGTAAAAATGTTACAATTGCGGTTGGATGAATAAGTATAAACAATAAGGAGGTTTAAGTGCCTAAGAAAAACTACTATTTTACGTCTGAGTCAGTTACCGAGGGGCATCCCGACAAGGTAGCTGATCAAATATCTGATGCTATACTGGACACAATAATAGGAAATGACCCAAATGCGAGGGTCGCTTGTGAAACTCTCGTTACCACAGGGCTTGCATTTATAGCCGGTGAGATAACAACAAACTGTTATGCGGATATTCCCTCGATAGTAAGAAATACGATAAAAGATATTGGATATACTCGTGCTAAGTATGGTTTTGACTATGAAACCTGTTCGGTTATAACGTCAATACATGAACAGTCTCAGGACATAGCAATGGGTGTGGACCCGGGCGGGGCAGGAGATCAGGGGCTGATGTTTGGTTATGCCTGTGATGAGACAGAGGAGTTGATGCCTCTTAGCATAATGTTGTCACATAAGTTAGCCATGAAGTTATCCGAGGTGAGAAAGACCGATGTGCTGCCCTATCTCAGGCCTGACGGAAAGACCCAGGTGACTGTCGAGTATAAAGACGGAGCCCCTTTCAGGATAGATAATATAGTGGTGTCCTCACAGCACAGCCCTGATATAACACTAAAAGAGATGAAAGAAGATATAATTGAAAAAGTAATCAAACCTATAATTCCAGTCAAGTTACTGGATGAGGAGAAGATTGCATATCATGTCAATCCTACCGGCAGATTTGTTGTTGGCGGCCCTATGGGAGATACCGGACTTACCGGCAGAAAGATTATAGTAGATAGCTACGGTGGAGTGGGCAGACACGGCGGCGGATGTTTTTCCGGTAAAGATCCAACAAAGGTTGACCGCTCAGGCGCTTACATGGCAAGGTATATAGCTAAAAACATTGTGGCCTCAGGCATTGCCACTAAGGCTGAAGTGCAGATAGCATACGCTATAGGAATAGCCGAACCATTATCCATTCTTGTTGACACGGGCAACACCAGTAAAATTGCCCACGATAAACTGGTAAAAATCATTCGTGATAACTTTGATTTAAAACCGAGGGCAATAATTGAAAAGTTAAATCTGAGAAGACCGATATACAGAAAGACGGCAGCTTACGGACATTTCGGACGCAATGACAGCGATTTCACTTGGGAGTCAACCGACATGGCTGAAACACTCAGAAAAGCAGCCGGTATATAAAATTGTGGAATTACAGTTGAAGCAGGCAAAAAAAAATCTCCTGGAGGATATGAATGATAAAGCATGATGTGAAAGATATGAGTTTGGCGGACTCCGGCAAGCTGCGAATCGAGTGGGCAGAGAAGGAAATGCCAGTACTCAGGAAAATAAAAGATTATTTCAGCAAGGAAACACCTCTTAAGGGGATACGCCTGGCAGCCTGTTTACACGTTACTACGGAAACGGCAACTCTGATGCAAACCCTTAAAGCCGGAGGGGCCGAGGTTGTCTTATGTGCATCAAATCCTCTTAGCACTCAGGATGATGTGGCGGCAAGTCTGGTCACCCACTCGGAGATTCCAACTTTTGCTATAAAGGGTGAGGATAACGACACTTACTACAAGCATATTATGGATGTGCTGGAGTTTAAGCCCAACATTACGATGGATGACGGGGCTGATCTTGTGTCAGTTCTTCATAAGGATAAAAAAGACCTCCTTGAGTACGTCATAGGGGGAACTGAGGAGACAACTACAGGGGTAATCCGGTTGAGGGCAATGGCCTGGGACAAGGTGTTGCAGTATCCGATAATAGCCGTAAACGATGCTCAGACGAAGCATCTGTTTGATAACCGCTACGGAACTGGTCAGAGCTCAATTGACGGAATACTAAGGGCAACTAACCGTCTTATAGCTGGCAGTGTGTTTGTAGTGTGCGGGTATGGGATGTGTGGACGCGGGGTTGCGATGAGAGCAAGGGGAATGGGAGCGCGTGTTGTGGTGACAGAGATTGACCCGTTAAAAGCGCTTGAAGCCACCATGGACGGCTATGAGGTCATGACCATAGCAGATGCTTCTAAAATCGGCAATATTTTTGTAACAGTAACGGGCAACATAAATGTCATAAGTGAGAAGTGTTTCCCAATTATGCAAGACGGAGCCATAGTGTGTAATTCAGGCCATTTTAATGCTGAGATTGAGCTTCAGGCACTTGCAAAGCAGGCGGTGTCAAGACGGGTGATAAGACCATTTGTTGAGGAGTTCAGCTTAAGTGCCGGAAAGCGTATTTATGTACTTGGCGAGGGCAGACTGATTAACCTTGCAGCCGCAGAAGGGCATCCGTCCTCGGTCATGGATATGAGTTTTGCTAATCAGGCGCTTTGTGCCGAATATGTAGCCAAGAACTACAAAAAGCTTAGTAAATCAGTTTATAAGGTGCCTGAGGATATTGACAGAGAGATCGCAAAACTAAAACTCATCTCTATGGGCATCAAAATAGACAAACCTACGAAGGTTCAAAAGGATTACTTAAAGAGCTGGGAGATGGGCACGTAGTTGATCTTAAGACATTTACGGAGGAACAGTTAGCGGCGTTTTTTAAAACACTTAAAGAGCCGGCCTTCAGAGCAAAACAGCTTCTTTTGAGGATTTACACAAAAAAAGCTGTTTCAATAGATGAAATAACGGAGTTTTCGCTGCCCTTGAGAGAGCATCTCAAGGGCATTTCGTTTATTAGTGGCCTTCGTATTGTTAACCGTCTTGTATCAAACGATGGCACGCGCAAGTATCTTTTTGCACTTGGCGATGGACATACGATAGAGAGTGTGTTGATAGAGGATGGTGAGAGACTGACACTATGTGTCTCCTCACAGGTTGGCTGTGCTATGGGGTGTAAGTTTTGTTTAACGGCAAGAGGCGGGTTTAAGAGAAATCTGAAAGCGCATGAAATTTGTGATCAGATTCTTTGTGTAAGCCGTGATATAGAGCCAGAGCGGAAAATCACAAACATTGTGATGATGGGAATGGGTGAGCCTCTAAGTAATTATAAAGAGGTGACAGGCGCGCTAAAAATCATGATGGAATGGTTAAACATATCAAAACGCCGGATAACGCTCTCAACTGCAGGTTTTGTCCCGGAGTTAGAGAGACTCTACTCGGATGGTTTTAATGTTAATCCTGCAATTTCTTTAAATGCAACAACTGATGACACACGGAGCATGATAATGCCGGTTAACAAAAGATATAACCTTAAAACTTTGCTTAGTGCCTGCCGCAGACTGCCCATACCGGAGCGCAGAAGAATAACCTTTGAGTATGTGTTATTAAAAGACATAAACGACTCAGCTGAAGATGCCGCAAGACTAATAAGACTGCTAAAAGGGGTCAGGGCAAAGGTTAATCTTATTCCGTTTAATGAATATGACGGGGCGCATTTTAAGAGGCCGGATGATACCACAGTGTTAGAGTTTCAGGAAATTGTAGCCAGAGGCCACATAAGCGTATTTATAAGAAAAAGCAAGGGACGTGATATCCTTGCCGCCTGTGGTCAGCTAAGAGCCAGTAACTAATACAAAAAATCTACCAGCGATGTGATTTACAGATTGTAACACTTTTGTAGCATTTTCTTAATATAAGTGTAATCATGGATGTGCCTTAATATTAAGGAGATGGGCAGTACTACAGACAGAGCTGCGGCAATTAGAAGGGTGTTGTGGGTTACCCTTTTTTTTAACATTGCTGTGGCAGCAGCAAAGGTGGCATATGGGTACTTTTCCCACTCCGTTTCGATTACAGCGGACGGTTTTCATTCCACGTTTGAAGGGGTATCAAACATTGTGGGTTTTGTAGGCATATATTTTGCGTCCCGTCCCCCCGATGAGAAACACCCTTACGGTTACAGAAAGATAGAGACGATTTTTACCATTTTCATTGGTGTTATGATGTCACTGATGTGTATTGAGATATTTAAACAGGCTTACGAGTCCATCAATAGTGAAACTATAGTTAGTGTTACAAGAGAAAGCTTTATAATTATGATAATAACGCTTGTGATTAATCTTTTTGTCATGACTTATGAAAACTGGATGGGAAAGAAACTTAAAAGCGAATTTCTAGTTGCCGATGCTAAACTTACCAGAAGCGATAC
>JADFYB010000170.1:5014-6513 GCA_015233245.1 Nitrospirota bacterium
TATTACCAATATCGCAAAATTGTTAAAGCAATTAAGCTTTTTCTTATTATTTCCGGACCAGGGTTGATTGTAATGGTGGCAGACAATGATGCCGGAGGCATAACGACATACTCGGCAACGGGGGCGAAGTATGGCTATAACCTGATTTGGGTAATCATAATCCTCATGCCCGTCTGCTATTACGTACAGGAGATGACGGTACGATTGGGCGCAGTAACAAAACGGGGACATGCAGAGGCAATCTTTGCTGGATTTGGTACTTTTTGGGGCTGGTTTTCACTTTTTGATCTCTTACTGGTCAACTGGCTCACTATGGTAACCGAGTTCGTCGGCATGACGGCTGCCATGAATATCTTTGGCATACCACCGTATTTGACAGTTATTGGCATGTGTTTGATAATGGGAACAATGGTTGTAAACGGCAGCTATTGGACATGGGAAAAAATTACCCTTGTTTTTTGTGCTGTGAACCTGATTTATATTCCCGCCGCATTTCTTGTCAATCCTTCAGTGTCAGAAATACTGCACAAGGGCATAGTGCCCAATTTCCCGGGCGGTTTGAATAACGATCTTTTCTTTTATCTTATGGCTAACATTGGCACCACTATAGCTCCATGGATGCTTTTTTTCCAGCAAAGTGCCGTCGTTGACAAAAACATGAAGGAAAAAGACATTCCCTGGGGCAAACTTGATACACTTATGGGTTCGTTGTTTACAGGAACTGTTGCGATATTTATCATTATTGTTACAGGTACGCTGCTAAAAGGGGTAAATATAGACGATGCAGCACAAGCATCCGTAATGCTGAGGAAAATCAATAAGCATATTGGTACGTTTATGGCAATTGGCCTTTTCGATGCCGGTTTTCTTGGCGCTGTCTGCATCGCACTTGCCAGCTCTTGGGCTTTTGGTGAGGTATTTGGCTGGGCGCACTCGTTAAATTATAAAATAAAGGAGGCTCCGTGGTTTTACGGGTTTTTCTTTTTCCTGCTGTTATCCTCAGGGGTAGTTGTGCTGATTCCAAAGGCGCCTCTTGTACTTATCACGCTGTTTGTACAGGTAGTGGCAGTCACACTTCTGCCTGCAGCGCTGGTTTTTTTGATTTTGCTTTTGAACAACAAAAAGACCATGGGGGACTATACAAACACGTTAACGCAAAACGTTGTCAACGTGGTGATTGTTGTGGCAATTATCATCATATCGAGCCTGTATGGTATAGGCACCCTGTTTCCAAACATTTTCAAATAAAGGAGAATGGCTGTGATAAAGAGTTTTTTCACTAACACTTATGCAAAGGTCCAGAATATCAACAAGAAATATGCAACTCCCAACGTTGTGATGTCAAAATGGGTCAAGTTTTCACTATTGTCATTGCGGCTCTACCTGATTTTTCTTGTAGTATTATTGGTTTATAAATTTATAACTCTGTTGCGATAAAGGAGAGCGATTTTGAACACAATAGTTAAAAGTACACAGGAACAGGAAACAACCGGATATGA
>JADFYB010000171.1 GCA_015233245.1 Nitrospirota bacterium
GAGGCTCAGGGGTTAATTACGACATTCGCAAACACTTCCCCTACGATGCTTATGATCTCGTAGAGTTTGCCGTGCCGATAGGTAAAAACGGCGATGTTTACGACAGGTACCTCTGCCGGGTTGAGGAGATGAGGCAATCAGTATTGATACTTAAGCAGTGTGTGGAAAAGCTCCCTACAGGACCGATACTGGCTCCTGATGCGCCTAAATTTACGCTGCCTCCGAAAGACAGAGTGTTAAATGAGATGGAATCTCTCATTCATCAATTTACTTTAATCACAAAGGGCCCTATGACAGCCCCCAAGGGCGAGATATATGTTGCCACGGAGGCGCCAAAAGGTGAGTTGGGCTTCTTTATAGTAAGCGACGGCACCGGCAGGCCCTACAGGATGCGGGTTCGTTCACCGTCTTTTATACACGTCTCGGCACTGCCTACTCTTTGTGAGGGCGGCCTCATAGCGGATGCTATAGCTAACATCGGTTCGATTGACGTTGTGCTAGGCGAATGTGACAGGTAAGTCAAGGAGGATGAGTATGGAATTTAAAGATATTTTTGAAAAGTTTGATATTTTTAATGGCCTTGATGAGGCAGAAAAAAAGCTTATAACCGGACTGTTTAAAAGAACGTCTTTTAAGCAGGATGACGAGATATACAAAGAGGGTGAGGATGGTGGCACTCTGTATTTCCTTACAAACGGTAAAGTCAGAATTTGTAAGATGTCAACAGAGGGGGATATTCTGCCGTATGCTGTGGTAAAGGCCGGTGAAACATTTGGCCTTATGTCTTTTGTGGACGGCTCTAAGCACTCGGCTATTGCACTGGCTGATAAGGACTGTGAAGTTGTAAAAATAGATAAGCGTGATGTTGAGCAGCTTATGGAGCATGACCCCAAAATGGCTGCTAAGGTCTATAAAGTCATAGCCATACATCTGTCTGAGATAATAAGATCCATGAATAACCAGTACATGGACCTTACCACATACATGTTCAGGAAAGGATAACAAGAGCACACAATGCCACAGGTAACAACTGAGCGGCTGAAGATATTAAGAGGGAAGATCTACGAACTGATGGAGCTCTATCCCTCCTATCAGGCAGCGCTTTTACCGTCTTTCTTTGTAGCAGAGGAAATTTTTGGATTTATCAGCCCTGAGGCAATCGGAGAGATTTCAAATGTAACCGGTGTGCCTGCTGCGGAAATCAGGGGAGTTGCCAGCTTCTATGCCATGTATAAGACTAAACCCATGGGACGGCACATTATTCAACTCTGTACAAATGTGTCCTGTATGATTGAAGGAGCTTATGACCTGGTTGAATACTTAAAAGAGAAATACGGGTTGACTCCTGGTGGCACAACACCTGATGGCAGGTTTTCGCTGGTTATAATGGAGTGTATTGGGGCCTGCGGCACAGCCCCTGCGATGATATTGGATACTGATTCTTATGAAAATCTGACAAAGGACAGGCTGGACACTCTGCTTGAGAGTTATAAGTGATGACATATGAGTTTCTGAAACATTGGGGGCAACTGTGGATGAGAGGATAATTTTAAGAAACACCGATGATCCTCTTAACGCCTCAATTGCGGGCTATATGGCTCATGGCGGCTACAAAGCTTTGGAGCAGGCTGTGGGAGAGTTGACCCCGCGGGATATAATAGATGAGATAAAGAGCTCCGGTCTCAGGGGACGCGGTGGAGCCGGATTTCCAACCGGTATGAAATGGCAATTTGCATCCCTTGATCCGAAATTCCCCAAATATCTGGTTTGTAACGCAGATGAGGGAGAGCCTGGCACATTTAAAGACAGACCAATTCTTGAACACAACCCTCATCTTTTAATCGAAGGGATGATTATATCCGCTTACGCACTGCAATCTACCAGAGGCTATATATACCTCAGAGGTGAATACCCTCACGCAAAAAGAGTACTTGAAAGAGCCATCGAGGAGGCTTTGGCCAGTGGTTATCTCGGTAACGATATACTGTCAAAACATTTTAGGTTTAATCTTACGGTACACTCAGGTGCCGGAGCTTATATCTGCGGCGAGGAGACGGCTCTTCTTGATTCCCTTGAGGGCAGGCGAGGGCTGCCTAGACTAAAACCACCGTTTCCTGTAAATTCAGGGCTATGGGGAAAGCCTACGATTGTTAATAATGTTGAAACATTTGCCAATATCCCATACATTGTCTCACAAGGTGCAAAGGCATATGCCTCAATAGGGGTTAAAGACTGTCCCGGACCTAAACTTTTTTCCGTAAGCGGCAGAGTCAATAAACCCGGTGTTTATGAGCTTCCTATGGGAATATCTCTGAGAGAGATAATTTATACCCACTGTGGCGGCATTAAAGGCGGCGGTTCGCTTAAGGGAGTAATACCCGGCGGCATATCAACCCCGATAATTGCCCCTGAGAATATAGACTGCCCCATGGACTTTGTCCACTTGCCTAAGTACGGTTCTATGCTTGGTTCAGGCGCTGTTATGGTCTTTGACGATACAGTGTGCATTGTGAGGGTCTATGAGCGTGCTATGAAGTTTTTTGAACACGAATCCTGCGGAAAATGTACGCCATGCCGAGAGGGTACGGCGTGGATGAGAGCAATACTTGGGCGTATCGAGCGGGGGGATGCTTCGGAGCGTGATCTTGAAACTCTTCAAGATGTGGCTGAAAACGTGACCGGAAAGACTTTCTGCCCACTAGGTGACGGGGCAGCCGGAGTGCTTCTGGCTGCTATGAAAACATACAGGGAAGAGTTTGAGTACCATATAAAAAATAAGAGATGTAAAGTGCAATGATAAAGTATAATGTAACGGTGATTTCAAAAGAGGATTTTAAAAGAACGTGAAAACTTATGATTAAGATAACCATAGACGGCATAGAGGTTCAGACGGACCGGGAGATAACTATTCTTGAAGCAGCAAAGCAGGTTGGAATTGAGATTCCAACACTTTGCACGTTTAAAAACCTGTCCCCTTCTGGTAGTTGTCGCATGTGTCTTGTGGAAATCGAGCGTTTGTCCCGGCCTCAGACAGCCTGTACGGTTAAAATCACAGACGGAATGGTTGTTAGAACCAACTCCGAGGCTATAATGCGTGCAAGGAAAGCGGTGTTGGAGTTTTTGCTTATAAATCACCCGCTGGACTGTCCGGTTTGTGATAAAGCCGGCGAGTGTATTCTTCAGGACTTATCTGCAAAGTATGGCGCTGCAGCAGGCCGATTTAAAGAGGGTAAACGCACCAATCCAGTAAGTTTTGAAGATCCTGTTATAGTCAGAGACATGCAAAGGTGTATCCTCTGTACCCGATGTGTAAGAACTTGCGACGATTTGCAGGGTGCTTTTGCCATCAGTGTAATTAACAGGGGTAGCCACTCTCTTATAGAGCCGTTTTCCGGTGGCAGATTCGACTGTGAGTACTGCGGTAACTGTCTATCAGCGTGTCCTGTTGGGGCTATCACGTCAAAACTTCATCGCCACACGTACAGGCCGTGGTACATAGAGCGTCAGGTGGAGACTATTTGCGGCCACTGCGGCGTTGGTTGCACTCTAACCCTTCAAATGAGGGAAAACACGATTATCAGAGTTATTCCGGATTTTGAAAAAGGGCTGAATTCCGGCATGTTGTGCGTTATGGGACGGTTCGGTTACGATTACACCGAACATGAGGAAAGACTGAGAAGTCCGCTTATACGAAAAGACGGAGAGCTAGTTCCGGTATCGTGGGAGGAGGCGGTAGAGTTTACAGCGTGGCGTCTTAAAGAGCTTGTCAAAAAGTATGGCGGTGGCGCAGTGGCAGGTATTGCCTCTGGCAGGTGCACTAATGAAGACAACTACATGCTTCAGAAACTTATTCGCTACGTGCTGGGTTCAAATAATATAGACTCTGCGGCAAGGCTCTTTTATCGTCCTGCTGTCAGTTATCTTGAGAGGATGTTTGGGCAGGGGATAACGGCAAACCTTATTCCTGGTATTGCTAACTCAGACGGAGTGTTTGTGGCAGGCGGCGACCCAACTACAATAAATCCGGTTCTTGGCATTGCAGTTCGCTCGGTGTGGAAAAAAGGCGGAAAGGTGTTTGTAGTGGGCAAATCCGGCGGACTAAGAAGTAATATAAAACATGAGCTGAATCACGCAGAGGGCGCAGGAGCACTTGTTCTAACGTGGATATTAGCTAAGGTTTATGAAAAGAAGAATTTTATCTCTGAAAACTCAATTATAGATAAGAAGTTGTCTGCTCTTAAGGTTCCTGACATGGATATGCTTGTAAGAGTCGGAGTCAGCCCGGAGGCTTTGCAATATACTGCGGATGAGCTTGTCAGGTTAAAAAATCCTGTTGTTATAATAGGTCCTGAGACGGTGCTTTATGGTAATGGCTCAAAGAATCTGTTTTTACTTGGTGCGCTTAACTATGTGTTAAATGGCAGGTTGTTTGTACTTATGGATGAGCCAAACACGCAGGGATGTCTTGATATGGGTTGTTCACCTGGTGTACTTGTTGGCGGACGGCCGGTAGAGCTTGAGACGTTTGGCCATAAGATGGAAAACACGGCAGGAATGAAAACACCAGAGGGAACAGGGCTTAATCTTTTTGAGATGATTAACGGCGCTAACAGCGGGAGCATTAAAGCAATGTTTGTGATGGGAGAAAATCCTGTCTTTAATATTCCGGATAAAAAGAAAGTGGAGTCTGCTCTCCAAAAACTTGAATTTCTGGCAGTGTCGGATATATTTCTCACAGAGACGGCAAGCCTTGCTGATGTTGTGTTTCCAGCCTCAGCATGGAGTGAAAAAGACGGCACTTATACAAATCTTGAGAGAAGGCTTCAGAGGTTGAGAAAAGGTACTATGAGCAGCCGGGGCAGAGCAGATTGGAAAATCCTTGCCGATATCTGTAAAGCGCTGGGAATGAAGGAATCATACACGGATGTTAAGAGCGTGTGGGATGAAATCAGCAGGATATCCTCTGTCCATTCCGGCGTCAGGTATGAATCCCTTATAGGACGCGGCGGTATATGGCCTTATGGGGGTGAACCTTTAAGAGGAATAGAGGGGGATTTTGAAGTAGAGGGACTTGAAGATATGCCTGAATTACCTGGCTTTGCGCAAAGTGGCAGGGTCATTTTAAAAGAGGATAAATCACTTATCCACTCCTCCTCCCTTTCCAGATACTCACCTGCTCTTATGGGCGTAGCATCGGAGCCGCTTCTTATGATAAACCCTGTGACAGCGCAGTCTTTGGGACTTAGTGATAATGAGCGGGTGGTTATAACGAGTGACAAAGGGACTGCAGTTGCTATTTTGCGGGCCGACAGAGGAATGCCGGAGGGAGTGGCTGCGCTTTCAAACACATTTAAAGACAACGGATTTAGGTCAATTGTAGGATACACAATAGACCCAACTCTGAAAAGCCTTAACATAACAGACAGAGTTGTAACAATAGAGAGGGCTAAACAACTATGACATTAGACGCTCTTCATGCAGCGATACCAGAGTATTTATGGAACCTCGGAGTGATATTCATAAAGATAGCTGTTGTGCTTGGGGCAACGATGTTGCATGTAGCCTATGCCACGTATTTTGAACGGAAAGTAATAGCTCACATGCAGGTTAGAATGGGCCCTATGGTGGTAGGCCCTCACGGCATATTTCAGCCGATAGCAGACGGCATTAAATCCTTTTTCAAAGAGGATATAATTCCAACTAATGCCGATAAACCGCTGTTTTTCTCGGCGCCGATAATTGGGCTTATGGCTGCAATTTCAGCCCTTGCGGTGATCCCCTTTTTTGATGGTTTTGTAATCAGTAACGCTAACATTGGGCTGTTGTTTCTTTTTGCGATGTCCTCATTGGCTGCCTACGGCGTAATAATTGCCGGTTGGTCGTCTAATTCAAAGTATTCGTTTCTTGGCGCCCTGCGTGCCTCGGCTCAGGTGATTAGTTATGAGGTCTCTCTTGGTCTGTCCCTTGTTGGTGTGATGCTTATGGCAGGCTCTGTTAATCTGACTGACATCGTACATGCAGAGCATCAGTATCCTGGCGGGATGTACATAATTCCGCAGTTTTTAGGTTTCTGCGTGTTTGTTCTTTCGGCAATTGCCGAGACCAACCGCACTCCGTTTGATCTTCCAGAGGCTGAGACTGAACTTATAGCCGGATTTTTCTCCGAATATAGCGGTATGCGCTTTGCTCTGTTTTTCATGGCTGAGTACATTGGTATGATTATAATGTCCTCGATAGCCGTCCTGTGCTTTTTAGGCGGATGGACTCTGCCCCAGTTTATACTAAATGTGTTTCCCTTTTTGAACCATGTACCGGGTCTCATCTGGTTTATGCTTAAGCTTTACGCCTGTATATTCTTTTACTACTGGATACGGGCAACACTGCCGCGCTATAGATATGATAAATTAATGTCGTTAGGATGGAAGGTGCTGATACCACTTGCC
>JADFYB010000172.1:0-4007 GCA_015233245.1 Nitrospirota bacterium
CCCTGTTTTAAATAAAGTGCACCTAAGTTGTTATGAGCCACTGCAAAGGCTGGGGTTATAGCTATGGCTTTTTTGTAATTTTCCAGTGCTTTCTTTAGCGCGCCGCGTTTGAGATAAATATTGCCAATGTTGCTATAAGTCTGAGCAAGATCAGATTTTAATTGTAAAGATTTTTCATACAATTTAAGTGCATCGTCGTATAGCCCCTGTGAGGCATAAATATTTCCAAGATTAATGTAAGGTGGAGCAAAAAGTGGATTCATTTTTATTGCCAATTCATAGGCTCTCTTAGCATCATTAATCTCTCCAAGGCGTTCATAAATATATCCTGTCAGGTTGATTGACTGATAGTCGTTTCTGTTTAACTCTACAGCTTGTTTAGCAGCTTTGAGTGCATCCTCGTAACGATATTTGTTGAAATATGCGTTTGCTAAAAAATTGTAGGGTAGGGGATGTTGTGGTGCTTTTCTGATATTATCCTCCCACAATGTTATCTCGCTTTGCCAGTTTACATTATTTGTATAAGTCGTAAGAGTTAAAATAACCGCTATTCCCAAAGAGATTATTACGATTACTTTCCCTTCAAATTTTCGTAAAAATGTGAATGTTAACGCTCCAACAAAAAGAGAAAATCCTGCCGATGGTAGATATACCCTGTACTGAAGCAATACCCATTCTTTTACGGCAACCAGTAGCTGTGGTGAAATATTAATAAAAAACCATAAAATTCCAAAAGCTGCTAATTTGTAAAAGAGACGGTTGTTAGCATCATTTTTCTTTTTAAACGAATCAAAAATTAAGACTGCTAAATAGCTAAGAATTATCAGAACAATAACTCCGGATAAAATCACCCGGTAGTCTGAAAAATGCGTTGAGACCGGATAGTAGTAGATTAGGGTTTGGTTAACCGGAAAGATCAGCATTTTGATATAAGTCACAACGGCTCTGAGCTGCGTTAAAAGGTTTTCTCCGGCTGAATAAACATAAAGAGGGTTTCTTGCGGCAGCATAGCTTAGTGACTTATCAATGGAGCTGAAATCATTAACTTTACTTAAGTCAAGATGGATGGCTAATTTCCCTAATTTTATTAAAATTAAAGGAATAATTACAAAAAAAGGAATAAGAAACACTATTCGTTTCGTCACTTTACCCTTAAAAAATAAAAATTCATAGGTTGTAAGTATCACAGGAAGAGTAATGGCAGATTCTTTGGTCTTAACTGAAACCAAAGCAAAAAACAGTGACAAAGCATAAAACACGTATTTTTTTAATTTTATCTCAGGATCACCACAGTAGGTCATCCGCCATAAAGCATAAAACACCAACGACGACAAGTACATCAATGTAACTAATGAGGAATACCTCTGTATGAGATACGTCACTGCCTGAATTTGATTCGGATGTAGTGTAAAAATTAAAGAAATCAAGAAAGCTACATTTTCATTTATTGCTCTCCCTGAACTTTCTGCAGTAGATTTTCCTGATACAGCATTCAATGTAAGCAAACTAAAAGCAAATAAAAGAAGACCATTTATTATATGAATCAAAATATTAACAATGTGATAGCCAGGTGGCTTGAGTCCGTGGAGTTTACAATTTAAAAAGAAACTTGTTTCGGTTACAAACCTCATCTCGGTAAAGTCTCTGTACTGACAAAGATTTTCGAGATTGTGGTCATCAAGTACAAATGGTGAATTTAAAGTATTGCTATAAGCAAGTACTGCTAATACAATAATAACAGATATTTTTATCAGCCTAATATTTAAAAGACCGGTAAACTTGTTAATGATATTATGAATTTGTTTTAATTTCATAGGAATTAGTATAACACAGCAGTTTTGGGGATATCACAGCTTTTTTTTAAACAAAGACAGTAAACTGACTCTAATAGGTGTCTGATTATTGACATACTAAAGGAATAAATATACAATATCATAAATGAAAGAAGGACAGACAAGAACAGGTTTTTATAAGTTAATTGGTAAGTCTCAGGAGATGCAACGTCTTTATTCGATAATAGAGAAGGTGGCATCCTCAGATAGTACCATTTTGATAATGGGAGAGAGCGGAACTGGTAAGGAGTTGGTGGCTAAGGCGATTCATTTTTTAAGTGTAAGGGCAGAGAATCCTTTTGTACCAGTTAATTGTGGTGCAATTCCTAAAGAATTACTTGAATCTGAGCTCTTTGGCCACGAAAAGGGTGCTTTTACTGGCGCCATTTGTGCACGCAAAGGACGCTTTGAGCTTGCTGATACAGGAACGATTTTTCTTGATGAAATCGGAGAGCTGCACCCATCCCTGCAGGTAAAACTCCTCAGGGTTCTGCAGGAAAGGGAGTATGAAAGAGTAGGGGGCGTTAAAACCGTTAAGGGCGATGTCCGAATCCTGGCTGCAACAAATAAGAATCTTGAGGAGGCAACAAAACGCGGAGAGTTCAGAGAGGATCTCTACTACAGACTAAACGTCATACCTGTTAAAATATCGCCTCTTAGGAACAGAAAAGAAGATATTCCTATTTTAAGAGACCATTTTATAAAGATATACTCTGACAAAAGGGCTATGGAGCCAATTGTGATTTATGATGACGCAATGGAGGTTTTGATGAAGTATAACTGGCCTGGAAACGTCAGGGAACTTGAAACTCTTATAGAGCGTTTCACCATACTGACGGAAAATGGGGCAGTAACTCTTGAGGATCTACCGGAGAGGTTTTTTCCTGCTAATCAGCACACGCCTATTGTATCATCAGGGGGCATACCCCACCTTCCCCCTGAAGGGATAGATTTGAATTCCTTTCTCGATGAAATCGAAACCAATATAATACACCAGGCACTTGAACGCTCTCAGGGAGTGAAAAGTAAGGCCGCTGCTCTTTTGGGTTTAAACAGGACCACCTTTATAGAGAAATTAAAAAAGAAGGGAATAGATACCGTAAAGTCTGGTGATTCACAATGACAGCAGCACAACATGTAGCCGAAACGTGTCATTTGTTTGACGTGTTGAGATTTAAATAACCTTTTTAAATTAAGTACTTACCAACTGGTATATAATTTGCTACTATAATTTGATGAAAGTCTATATCTTTTTAATAGTTTTTTTAATCTTTGTTTCTTTAAAGACAAATGCTTTTGCACTATCGCTCCCTGAACTCATTCTGACGCCGGAGTTAAAGCAGGCATGGGTTTTGATTGAACTAAAGGACTACAGCAAAGCAATAAAAATGCTTGATGAGTGCAGACCGTTACAGAGCAAGGGTGCTGATGAGTTGGCTGCCTGTAATTATCTCTATGCAAGAATCCTTCAGTTAAGGGGTAAAGATACTGAAGCAGCAGAAAGGTACGGTAGGGCTTATGTATATGCGAAAAACAAAAATATAAGAGAAGAAGCCCTGTTTAAGCAAAGTAAAATCAATTATGAAAAAAAACGATATTTTCTAGCCAGGGCTGAGTTTAAGGCATTTTTGAGAAATTTCCCAAAATCAAAATATGCCACAGAGGCTGGAGCATACCTGGCTAAGAGTCTGGAGGAAACAGGAGCCATAGAAGAAGCTCTTACTTACTATGACAAAGCTGAAGAAACACCTGAGGTTCTATATGGCAGAGCTAATATACTACATCAGACGGGAAAACACAAAGAGGCTGAAAAAGCATACTCAAAAGCCATTTCAAAGGGTATGGGTTATCTTTTAAAAGACGAAAAAACACGTTATTATTATGGAGAGAATTTATTTGTCAATGGTAATTCTAAGAAGGCAAAAAGTTTTTTATCTTTGGTGAAAGATGAAAAATTCAAGGACAGGGCGAAGCTCTATGTAGGGATTATTTCCATGGAGGATGCAAAACCAGATAAAGCTATAGAGTTTCTTACAGAAGCGGCAAATGCAAAGGACAGTTTGGCTAAAAAGAAAGCATTCTTAAATCTGGCGGAATTATTTATTAAGCATGATATGCCTGATAAGGCAAAAGAAGCGCTTGAAAACCTCAAAGCTCTTTTTATGACTGAAGAGG
>JADFYB010000172.1:4107-6420 GCA_015233245.1 Nitrospirota bacterium
GATAAGGCAAAAGAAGCGCTTGAAAACCTCAAAGCTCTTTTTATGACTGAAGAGGAGAAAGCAAAGTTCAGAAAGGCTCTCTTATTGCTTGCTGATACATATATGAAAACCGGTATGCCTGATAAGGCAAAAGAAGTGCTTCTTAATCTTAAACACATGCTAACGAATGATGAAGAGAAAGCCTTGTTTCGAAAATCTTTTTTGAAACTTGCCGATACGTACCTGGATAAAGGAAATGTTGATGAGACAACGAAACTTATTGCCTCGCTTAAGGAAATGAACCTTACTGAGGATGACAAGTCAATGCTTAGAAAAATCTATTTCAAACTTGTAAACACACAGGTTAAATCGGGTGTGTTAAATGAAGCTAAAGAAACACTTGATACTATAAAGTCTATGAATTTGACAAATAATGAAAAAAACGAATTAAGTCTTATGAATGTAAATATGAAGCTGAAGGGGAAAAAGTTTAAAGATGCAATAGATGCGATAATTGAACAATTGAAGAGTTCACCAGATTCTAAGGAACTGGCTGACATGCTTCAAAATGTGCTTAGTGAGGCTATGAAGGGAGATAAAAAGGAATTCATATCGTTATGGGACTCATATGGCTCGTATCTTTTAAATCCATCACGTGAAAAATTTATAATGGATGTGAAAAATGCGCTAAAAGGCCAAGGTAAACCATACGAAAATATTCTGCTTTGGCTGTCTAAAAACGGATCTGAAAAGGAAAAGTACAATGCCCTCCGGGAACTCTCCGATATGTCATCAAAGGCTGGAGATAAGTCTGCTGCAGTTAAATATCTAGGGCAGCTTAAGGGGCTTAATGCAACACCTGACGAAATCAACCGTCTTGAGGCTGATATGTTTTACTCAAATGGTGATTTCAGGAATGCAATTCTGAAAATTATGGATCTTAAAGAATTAAAAAAGGATGACAAAAAAATAATCGTTGATACAATTGGTCAGATAGATGACAAAGCAAGAGGGGCAGCTTTTTTTGAAAAGGCAATCAGTACATTAGGCGGCTCTCAGAGCGATTACCTACTGCTTGCCGACATGTATGCCAGTGCAGGCAGAAAGGAGCAGGCAATAAAGTATTACAAACAAATTTTACAGACCGACCCTGGTAATGACAGAGCGCTCTACGGCATTGCAACCGGCTCAACCGGAGCCGAGGCCGGGGATGCTTTACAGAAACTGAGTCTTATCAATTCAACGCTTGGAAACTATGCTAAATCAATGCTCCAGCAAAAGGAGCTTGATAAAAAACTGGAGGGAGCAAACCCCTGATATGGAAGATATAGGCAGACTTAACGAAGCATTCAACAACTTTACAGTTGCCTCTAAGAGTCTTGAGCTTTTGTATGAAAAGCTTAAAGAACGTGTTCATTATCTTACGATAGAGCTTGAGGAAAAAAACAAGCAGCTGGAGCAGGCACTCAGTGACACAGAGGAGGCAAAGGACTATCTGAAAGGGATTTTGGAGAGTTTGACTGAGTCAATAATTGTAACAGATTCAAACGATCGTGTGACGATGTTTAACAGAGCCTCGGTTAATCTTCTCAGGATAGCGGAGTCGGAGGCTATTGGGAAACCGATAGAGAGCCTTGATTTTACGATTGAAACCGAAGGCCCTGATACTTTTTTGAATGTTGAAAACAGTGTGTACAATGTACTTGTGTCCACTTCAACAGTAACGGATTCAGAGGGAGCGGTAAGGGGAAAGGTCTTTTTGCTTCAGGACATCACAAGGCTAAAGGAGCTTGAAACCCAGCATGAAAGAAACAAACGTCTGATAGCAATGGGTGAGATGGCAGCACAAATTGTGCATGAGATAAGAAGTCCCTTGTGCAGTATTGAGCTATATGCCAGTATGCTTGAAAACGAACTTGGACAAACTCAGCACGCAACACTAGCCAGGGGGATATCAACTGGTATCAGGAGTCTAAACAACATTCTAACAAACATGTTGTTTTTTGCAAAACCTCAGAAACCTTTATTTGTTGATATTAAAATCTCATCGGTAATAGAAGAATCCCTTGATATGCTTTTACCGCTCATTGAGGCACGTGGGATAACGCTTCAGAGATTTGACGATGGCACAGCACCTGTAGTTAAAGGAGATCTTGAGCTTCTGAAACAGGTACTGATGAATATAATCATAAACGCAGTTCATGTAACTCCAGAAAATGGGACAATAAAAATAGCAGAAGCAACAGAAAACAATTTAGCAATTATTAAAGTGATGGATGAGGGAGAGGGGATAAGCCATCAGAATATAGAGAGAATCTTTGATCCATTTTTCAG
>JADFYB010000173.1 GCA_015233245.1 Nitrospirota bacterium
GGCTTAACCTCGGTAGTTACCTGAGACTTGGAAAAGGTGAGGAGATGACAGGGGGGCGTGAAAAGGCATCATTACTGGCAAACTCCATGGAGGCCATAATAGGAGCCGTATTTCTGGACTCTGACTACAACAAAGCTAAAGAGGTAGTCCTTAACCTTTACAAAAAGGAAATAGAAGAGCTTGTTGTTAAACAGCGGTGCTTTGACTATAAGACAGAACTTCAGGAGCTTGGCCAAAAACTCTACTCAGAGCTACCTGAGTACGTGCTTGCCGATGAATGCGGTACTGACCACGATAAGTCCTTCACCTATGAGGTGCGGCTAAACGGCAGGTGTTTTGGTACGGGCGAGGGCAAAAACAAGAAATCGGCACAATCAGAAGCTGCCCGCACAGCCCTTGAGGCAATTAAGGATGTTGTTGTGCTGCTTCAAAAAAGAAATGAAAAAACCACAGCTAACTTATAAAAACGCTGGGGTTGATATAGAGGCTGGGGATGCCTTCGTAAAACGTATCACCCCTCATGCGGCAAAAACTCTGCGGAAAGAGGTGCTTACAGGGATTGGGCCCTTTAGTGCACTGTTTAAACTTGATCTAAAAAAATATCACTCCCCGGTGCTGGTAAGCGGCACTGACGGTGTTGGCACTAAGTTAAAACTTGCCTTTATGACAGGCATTCATGACACGGTGGGTATAGATCTTGTTGCGATGTGTGTTAACGATGTGCTAACAACCTCAGCTGAGCCACTTTTTTTCCTTGATTATCTATCGGTGTCAAACTTGCAGCCGGAGGTGCTTGAGCAGGTTATAAAGGGGATAGCCGAGGGCTGTTTGCAGGCTGGATGTGCATTAATTGGCGGAGAGACGGCAGAGATGCCGGGCTTTTATGAAAGCGGCGAGTATGATATGGCGGGGTTTTGCGTTGGTGTTGTTAACTCGGATGAAATAACGGATGGCTCTGATATTAAAGCGGGAGACGTAATTATAGGGCTTTCTTCAAGCGGTATCCACAGTAATGGTTATTCCCTTGTAAGAAAAGTGTTTTTTGAAATAGGCGGCTTAAAAATTGACTCTTATGTTAACGAGCTTGGAAAAACAGTTGGTGAGGAGCTTTTGACTCCTACGGCAATATATGTTAAGACCATCTTGCAGCTTAAGAATACTGCGAAAATAAAAGGTATGGCGCATATAACCGGAGGCGGCATAACTGGCAATATTCCGCGGGTTTTGCCTGATGGTTGTGGAGCCCGTATTGATAAAACCACATGGGAGCGCCCTGCCGTGTTTGACCTTATAAAAGACATCGGCAATATTTCAGAGGATGAGATGTTCTGCACCTTTAACCAGGGGATTGGCTATGTGGTTGTAACATCGAAAGAGGACACAGCTTTAGCTATTAAAAAATTAAACGATTTGGGACATAAGGCATATCTGATAGGCGAGGTTATAGAGGGCGAGGGGGTTAGCTATAGCACTTAAGGAGCAGCTTTATGTTTCATTTAAAGGAGACACACCTTAAAACACTTGCTACAGAATTTGACAAACATAGGTTATGTAGCTTAGTATAAAAATATGACTATTCCCCTTGATGATGTAGTAGCTTCTTTGTCAAAACAACCAAGAACTGGTTGGTTAATAAAAGGTATTGAGCACCCTGAGATGGTTTCGGATCACATTTTTGGAACATCTCTTTTTTCCTATTTAATCAAAGAATTGGGTAATTCCAAAACAGATTTGGCTAATCTTCTTTCAATATCAGTAATTCACGATGTACAAGAAATATTTACTGGTGATTTAACACCTCGATTGAAAAGTTACTTCACTATACCTCTTATTGGTATGACATATAAAGAATTTGAAGAAACTTATTTTAATAAACTGCTTGATTATTTGCCGGACAAAAGTAAAAAACATATCAGTGAGTTATTTATTGAGTTTAGTGAAGAAAAAAGTTTACAAGCTAAAATGGTTCATAAAATTGATATTGCTGAAATGTTGGCGCAAGCATATGAATACGAAAAAACCGGCCACAGAAGACTCGATGAGTTTTGGAGTTGGACAGTGTTTTGCAAAAATAATAAAACTATAAATACTTTAGTTGAAGCCATTGTTAGAAGAAGGTATTTTCTTCAGGCTGTTTTGTCAATTTCTTATCAAAGATTTGAATCCAGCTGTCATCATCAAGGTATAGAATTTGCAGACAAACTAAAAGCCAAAGATTATAACCGTTGGACTAAACGAGACAGTAGTATCGAGGATTTTTTTAAGGAAAAAGACGGGGTTTTAAATTCGGGTTCGACTATTAACGTGTTGGATGTTGGTTGTGGATTAGGTAGTTTTTCACGTTTTTTTCTTGAGAAAATGAAGGATGAAGCAAAAGTTGATGGTATAGATATAAACCCTTTCTTACTAGAAGAAGCTCAGCGGAAATGGTCAGACATAAATTTTAACATTTTTCCTCCATGTGATATAGGATGGTATTGGGACATATCATCTGAGGAGTATAATGTTGTTCTAATAGGCGAGGTTCTTGAGCATGTATTCAATCCACGCTTTGTATTGATGGAATCGTTTAGGGTATTGAAAACTAATGGAATTCTGATTGTTTCTGTACCGAATAGTTTCCATAAGGATAAAATAGATAGAATTATCAATCAACAACGGATTGAATTGAGATCTAGAGAACAACATATTAGGTATTTTAGCCCTCACTCAATAAAGGAAGAGGTTGAGCGTGCAGGTTTTAAGATTATTAAGATGATAGGCTTGGAACAAGGATGGGAGAATTCTTTTATTCTGGATATTAATGATTTACTGTCTGATAAACCTAAAAACGCCTGGACTATATTACTTTTTGCTGCGAAAATGGAGGCACAGGAGATAAAAGATGCAGGACTAGTACCAGCACCCGATAGGATAGGTGAAGATAAATCATTGAGCGAATTTATAAGTGAGCATAATACGCTTATTTCTTACAGTAAAATACATACTTTTATAGAAGCTGTCTACAAAGCGAAGCTATTAAGGTTTAATATTCAAGACCTAAATTCAGAAACTATAGCCCAACAAACATTTAGATTATCCTTCTTTGCATTAATAATGGCTGTTGAATTAGGTTATGATTCAGAATTAGCGATAAAATGTGTATTGCTGCAAGGACTTGAAGAAACACATTTATCTGAGTTTACTCATACCATTAGAGCCCAAATAAATTTAGATACGAGGAGAGAAGCAGTAAAAGATTTACTTTCTTTATTGCCATCAAATCTAAAAGATATTATTTTAATGACCTATGATAAAAACTTATACAAAGAGTTATCAAATGAAGGGGCAATTGCAAGATTTCTACTGCAAAGAGACTTTCTGAAATACAACGTTGATTTTAATTTTATTAATTCTTATAGTTATTCGTTCGATAAGTTTAATTCATTAATAAAGTCATTCCCAAAACGTCATAATCATGAAAATTGAAAAAAATTATATCCCATTATTTATGTGGTATATTCTTCCTGGGATTAATGCCATATGTCTCTTAGTTATCTTTCCCTTATTAATTTTAAATACTAAATATGTATTAACAAATTTGTCTTTAGTTTCTGTTATTGGATGGATTTTAGCTGGACTTGTTATTGGATTTTTAATGGATTCGATGAAATTATATCAATATACTTTTAAGTATAGCGAAGATTCAAATGACTTCTTCTATAGTTTATCATTCATTATTAATGGGGAAAAAGATATTACAATAGGTAAGAAAAGAGGTAGAGAAATTTTCAATATAATAGGATTTATGCTAAGAGATGAAAATAAAACTTTCCCATTATTTGAGCACTCAAGATGGGTAATGGTTGACCACTCATCGAAAATTGCTTTAATATCTTTCTTTGTGTGGTTTTTTATTGGAGCATTTTCTTTTTTAACATCAGAACTAGACACTTTATATATAAACAGTTATATGAAAGTATTATACTGTAAGTTATTTATATGTTTATTATCTTTGTTATATTTATTTATAGGATTTCGTCTAAATAAAGTAAGTAATGAAATTAGACAAGAAGCAAATAAATTATATGAAACGTATGCTAAATTATATAAAGAAGAAATATCTAAAATGATAAACTAAAGTATATACTGATACGCACACTGTTTTATGTCAGATAGAATTGGACGTTTCCCAAAATGAGTTACTACAATGTGAAAAGACATGGGAGTTGGTATGAAAAGAAGCATTTATATAGACAGTATTGCACTTGATGAGGCTCAAAAGAAATGCTCAGTAGCGCTTAAGGAAAAAGGGCTTTATAAACCTCTTAGTCCTGAGCTTATAGTACAGCTTTTTCATAATGGAGCGGTAGCTAATGATTACCATATTTTATCTGCCCTGAAGCGCTAAATCCTCTAAGGTTATCTGCTTAAATACATCTTTGCTCCCAACACGCATTACAGCATCTAAAACCTCAATCCCTGCAATTCGCCCCTCCGAATCGTAGTCAACTGCAATACCCTCAGCTACATGTTCCGTTGTTACAGTAGCCTCTGTAAAACGTATATAAAGGGCATCCACCTCCGAATCATAAGTTATTCTCATACCAACACCTCCTTGTTAAAATAATAAGCATAGACAGTTACAACTATGATTTCAGTTTCCTCTTCAATAAATATCGGTCTTACCTGTTTATAAGAATAATATTTCTTATTCCATTCATTTTCAAAAAGAAAATCCTTAGTTCCTGAAGCCTCCCTTTTTTTGCAAGTTCCCACGATGATGTCCTCATAGTTTCAATTACCTCGCTTTCTTCTATGCCTCTATAATGCAATTGCTCCTTAGCGTGTACTGATAATCGAATCGGTTTCATAGATATTATATCTATTATAATCGTAAATTCCTAATTTTGCCCGATTTAATTTTCTTTAGACAATACCTGTCTTACTTCAGTCTAAATTGGACATTTCCCTGATAGAGTTAGTATATTAAGAAAAAGACATGGGAGATGGTATGAAGAGAAGCATCTACATTGACAGTATTGCGCTTGATGAGGCACAAAAGAAGTGGGCAGCGGCTCTTAAAGAAAATGGATATGACCGCCCACTTGGTTTGGATCTCATAAGTACAACTATTTCATGCGGCGCTGTTACTGCTGAAGCACTTCCTGCTAAATGCTCGTCCCCCTCGTTTCATTCTTCGGCTATGGATGGCTATGCGGTAAGGTTTGAGGAAACATTCGGCGCCACTGAAACTAACCCTTTGTTGTTAAAAATTCCTGATTCGGCAGTCTATATAAACACCGGAGAGCCGATCCCTGAGTCGTTTAACGCCGTTATCATGATTGAGGACATAAACCTTGTAAATGAAGGCAAAAACGACTTTATAGAGATAATCGCTCCAGTTACGCCTTATAAAAATATAAGAGTGACCGGTGAGGACATTGTGGCAACCGAGATGATATTGCCTGAAAACCACCGGATACGGCCAATGGATGTTGGAGCGCTGCTTGCAGGGGGTTACACAGAGGTGCCGGTAAGAAAGAAACCGGTTGTAGCCATAATCCCTACCGGTAACGAACTTGTGTCCCCAGATGTTATCCCTGCGCATGGACAGGTGGTGGATTCCAATTCAGTTATGATTAAGGCGATGACTGAGGAGCTCGGTGCTGTTGGTGTGCGATATGACATAGTGCGGGATAACCTATCAGAGCTTAAAGCCGCAATTCTAAAAGGTGTTGAGGAGGCCGATATTGTGCTAGTAATAGCAGGCTCATCTGCCGGTAAACGGGATTTTACGAAATTAGCCTTAGCCGAACTGGGTGAGGTTATAGTGCATGGGGTTAATATAAAGCCCGGCAGACCACTTCTCTTAGGTTTTGCCAATGGCAAACCGGTAATAGGGATTCCCGGCTTTCCGGTCAGCACTTATATAACGTTTAATCTCTTCGTAAAACCGATGATTCTTAAGTGGCTTGGAGTTTCAGAAAATGCGGTTAATTCTATAACGGCTGTTAACTCACGTAACATCAGCTCCACCGTCGGACAGGAGGAATTTGTCCGTGTAAAGGTTGGCATGGTGTCGGATGAGTTTATTGCGACCCCGCTAAGCCGTGGAGCCGGGTCTATGATGTCTTTAGTGCGGGCGGATGGCATTCTAAGAATACCGGCGATGAGTGAGGGAGTTGGAGCAGGCACAAAAGTTGATATCGAGTTGATTACAACAGTCAATGAGATAATGGACACGATAGTTTGCATAGGCTCTCATGACAACACACTGGATGTTTTGTTTAATCTGCTAAGGAAACGCAGCACGGGCTATTCGTTGTCCTCGGCACATGTGGGCTCAATGGGTGGCATAATGGCGATAAAGCGAGGTGAGGCTCACATTGCAGGGACTCATCTTCTGGATGA
>JADFYB010000174.1:0-2705 GCA_015233245.1 Nitrospirota bacterium
AGCTTTCCGTGTATTATTTCACCGCTTGGCTTTATGTCGGCTATTTTGGATGTTCTGCCGTGCCTTAAAATATCTATTATGCGACCCAGAGATTCCTCAGTAAGGTCCTCAATCATATGGCGGGGCGGAGTGTATGAAAATGGCATATGTCCTTCAACAATGTTCATAACGCCACCAGTGGTAAACAGTGACATAAAAAGCAGACTCTTATAAATTCTCTTGTTAATTTTAAAAGACAAAAACAGCTTGCAAATTGAATTTTCTAAAAACAAATCATTGCGTTTCTGCACACTCTTTTTTATTGCAACTGCCTGCAGCCAGTACTTTTTATTAATAAAGCTGTCGGCTTTGAGTTCATAAAGTGTATGCTCGATGTTTTTACTTTCTTTGGTCAAAATATCGTGTGCAACCGTATCGGCGGCAAGGTGTGAGAGATAACCAAAAGCAAAAGCTTTTTGCTGAGGGGTTTTCGCTCCATCAGCAAGTCTGAAACCGAAATCCCACGAATGGGAGCTCTTGTCCTGCGGGAGATACTTCTTCCCCAGCACCATATCCGCCATTATGTTACCGTAGAGGAAATCCTCTTTAAATCGGTTAATAATGGAACTGACAAAAGGCGGCAGTAAAAAAGAAAAAAACAGCACCTCATTTGCCAGATACGTATGGGTAAGAGGCCCCCAGGCATAACAGACAGATGGCATAAACAGAAACAAAACAAGATAATAAATCTTGAGCATCTAAGAGATTTTACTATAATTCGCAAAAAATGTCCACAATTATTTTACCCGAAATCCGATAAATCAAGCCGGTAAAGGTTCATACAGAATAAGTTGTCTGTCGGTATCAATCGTTGCTGTAACCTCAATTGCTTCCTTGATATTTCTAATAGCCTCTAAGGAGTTACTTTGAGTTACACAATACCCATCATCTTTGGGATAAATCATTACTTGTCTCATTTGTTGCCTCCACTTAATTATAATAACAATGATGATATTCCTGATTTGCTCTATGGACGCAAAATGGCGGTCTATGAAGACAAGAAGTCGTATGAGGCATTCTGAAATTTCTTTCAAAACAGTAGTTAACGTAATGCTATAAATCCTTTCATCTTTTCGTCTGTTTAGCGGACGAAGGTCGCAATTGAAACTTTTTAAGCGGCGGAACGCCGGTTAAAAAATCCTTCATCAACAAACACAACAACAAAACACAACACAAAATCACTCAACGTTATCAACAAACCGGGGGTCGAGGGGAATCATTCCCATCGCAGGAGGGTCTAAGGGAGGGCAGCGCCCTCCCTTACCTTATTCTTTTCTACCACTTAATCAGAGCGGATGCCCATGTGAGGCCGCCGCCGAATGCCTCAAGCAGGATATAATCTCCATCCTTTACGCGTCCGGTTACAACTGCCTCATCGAGGGCTATTGGGATTGAGGCTGCCGAGGTGTTACCGCATCTGTTGAGATTCAGCATCACTCTGTCCATAGTAAGGCCAAGACGGCTGGCAGTTGCAGAGATTATTCTCAGGTTTGCCTGATGGGGAATCAGGAGAGCCAAATCTTTGGGGTCAACTCCGTTTTTTTCAAGAGCGTCAACCACAAGTTTCTCAAGAGTTCTGACAGCAATCTTAAAAGTCTCGTTCCCTCTCATTTTAATATAATGAAGCCTGTCAGCTACAGTCTGAAGTGAGGTCGGATGCTTTGAGCCTCCACCGGGTAAAAGCAAAATATCAGAAAGAGCGCCATCAGAGTGAATGTCAACGGAAAGCACTCCACTGTCTCCGTCATGTCCTTCAAGAATGACGGCTCCAGCGCCGTCACCAAATAAGACGCACGTGTTTCTGTCTTGCCAGTCTGTAAATTTTGTTAAAACCTCTGAACCAATTAAGAGAATCCGTTTATATAACCCTGCCTTTATATACGCATTGGCAGTTGAAAGGCCAAAGATAAACCCTGAACATGCGGCATTTATATCAAACGCTGCGGCTTTGGAGGCGCCAAGCATTTTCTGCACATAGCAGGCAGTAGCCGGTATCGGCATATCACCAGAGATTGTTGCCACTATTATAATATCAATGCTGTCTGCCGTTAAGCCTGCCCGCTCAAGTGCCAGCTTGGCTGCCGCATAAGCCATATCTGAAGCCGTCTCGTTATCAGCGGCAATCCTGCGTTCATGTATTCCGGTTCGTTCCACTATCCATGAGTCAGAGGTGTCAACCATTTTTTCAAGATCGTGATTTGTAAGAACCTTCTCAGGCAGATATGAGCCTGTTGAAATTACTCTTGCATTGCGCAAATTTAAGTTCCCTCGGATCTGAGCATATTTTGTGAGGCGATATCATCGGCTATTATTTGATTTATGTTTTGCATAGCAAGTTGATGTGTGAGTTTCAAAGCGTTTCGTATGGCTTTTGACGATGACCTGCCGTGGCAGATAACGCATGTACCGTTTATTCCTAAAAGAGGAGCGCCACCACTTTCGTCATAGTCGGTGTGCTTTTTAAAATTCCTGAATGCGGGTCTTAAACACAAAAACCCGAGTTTGCCAAAGGTCAAATCTGATATTTCATTCTTAAGTATCTGAATTACGGCCTCTGCCAGCCCCTCGCTTACTTTTAATACTGTGTTGCCGATAAATCCGTCACAGACAATCACATCGGCAAGCCCCTTAAAAATATCCTTTCCTTCAATGTTGCCGATAAAGTT
>JADFYB010000174.1:2805-6385 GCA_015233245.1 Nitrospirota bacterium
CTTACCGCCGCCTGTGCCTCGCCTGATTTTACCAGCTCAACAGCCACTCGTATGGAGGAATTTCTCTTCTTTCTTAACGCATTTGCTGTTGAGTCATCCATGCTTACAACCTCGGAGGCATGTCTTATTTCGATTGCTCCGCTGCGATATTTCTTTTTTGCAAGCAACGCTTCTAAGACATCAGTTTGCCCCACCAGTATAATCTTTATATCCGGCAGCTCATTAACTGACTCCACCGCTCCGTCCACGTTGACTCCGGGGGCATTATCGCCTCCCATAGCATCCAGGGCTATTATCATTTTTCTTTACTCTTTTCTATAAATTTCTTATTCTTTTTCTTTCACTGCGAGAATACTTCTACCGTTGTACTTACCGCAGCTCATACAAACCCGATGCGGCAATTTCACCGCCTTACAATCCGGACACAGTATCAGAGTCGGCGCTGTTCCTTTCCAGTTTGCTCTCCTTTTGTCCCTTCTTGACTTCGAATGCCGCGATGTTGGATTAGCCATTTACTACTCCTTTTAGTTTGTTTTCGTTAATAAATCTTTTAGTTTAAAAAAACGTCCCTCTTCAGACGTATTTTTGCAATTACAAGTTTCCGTGTTTAAATTGACGCCACACACAGGACACAGCCCTCTGCAGTTGTCTGAACACACTGCACTGATTGATACGTTAAGGATTACCTGCTCTCTCAACATTTGTGCTATATCAATCTCTCCTTCATTGTATTGGCACACGTCCATCTCACCGGTGCTTAGCTCCACACTGTCCTCTGAGACAGGTTCACCCTCAGGACAGTAAAGAAGATTAAGGTCAAGCGGCAATTCGCTTGTAAATTCGCTAAGACACAGGCCACACTGCAAACCTATATCCACCTTTGCCTTACCACTTACTATTACCTCAGTGCCGCTTCGTTGTAACTCAATGTGTCCCCTTACCAGACCCTTCGTCTCAATTCCCTCTGCCTTCAGTGCCATATCTATGGCAATGTGCATCCCCTCATCCGGGATATCCATCACTATTACTTTCATACCTTATAACCCTACCCTCCCTAACAGTTCTAACTCTGCTTATGTAGCGTAGAGTAGAATTATAATTTTAATAATTAAAACTTGTCAAGCTTAGCAACAAAATGTTACAGTAAGGAGCTGTGATTATTTTAGGAATAAATCTAAACCGTAACTGGTACAAGTGGAAGAGCTAAGCGAACTAGTAGAGCAGAGAAAGAAAAAGCTGGAGGAGCTTCGCTCTCTGGGCGTTGAACCCTACAGTGAGACCTTTAACCCCGGCAATTCGGCACGAGAGCTCGCTGAGCAGTTTGCTTCAAAGACACATGATGAACTTGAGGCTGAGCGTGTTGAGTGTAGCGTTGCAGGGCGCATAATAGCTTTAAGAAACTTTGGGAAAGTCTCGTTTTCTCATCTGCAGGATGGCTCTGATGAAAAAATTCAACTGTACATTGCTAAAAATATATTATCAGAAACAAAATACCTTATTTTTAAAAAAATAGATATTGGGGATATAGTTGGAGTTTCAGGCAGGCTTTTTAAAACCAAAACAGATGAGCTAACCATAGAGGTTTTGGATTTTAAAATCCTCTCCAAATCACTAAGACCGCTCCCTGAGAAATGGCACGGGCTTAAGGACGTAGAAATCCGCTACAGGCAGCGGTATGTTGATTTAATTGTAAACCCTGAGGTAAGAAAAACCTTTGCCATTCGCAGCAAACTGGTGAAAGCCATACGTGATTTTCTTGAAAGCCACAACTTTATAGAGGTAGAGACCCCGATGATGCACCCGATTCCTGGAGGTGCCGCTGCAAAACCGTTTAAGACCCATCATAATGCGCTCTCAACGGATTTATACCTGAGGATTGCCCCTGAGTTATATCTGAAAAGGCTTCTTGTCGGAGGGTACGAAAGGATATTTGAGATAAATAAAAATTTCCGTAACGAGGGCATTTCTACAAAGCATAACCCTGAGTTTACAATGCTTGAGTTTTACATTGCATACAAGGATTACAATTTCCTTATGTCTTTTACAGAGGAGATGTTTTCGTATGCGTTAAATAAAGTTATGGGCACTCTTAAGCTAAAATTTGGAGAGGTCGAGCTTGATTTTACGCCGCCTTGGAAACGTGTGTCTTTCTTTGATTCATTCATAGAAAAGGGGGTTCCGGAGGAGATTTTAAGAGACACCGCAAAGGCCACAGAGTGGGGCAGAAAAGAGGGTTTGAATATTCCTAGCGGGGCATCTTATACAAATGTGATAGATGAGATATTTAAAGTGAAAGTGGAGCCGGATTTAATCCAGCCTACCTTTATTACTGATTATCCGGTTGAAATTTCACCGCTGTCTAAAAGGCGTGCCGATAAGCCGGATTTGGTCGAGCGTTTTGAACTTTTCATTATGGGACGCGAGATAGCAAATGCGTTTTCAGAGCTAAATGACCCAATTGACCAAAGACAACGGTTTATGGAGCAAGTGAAGGCTAAGGAGAGCGGAGATGAGGAGGCGCACTGGATGGATGAGGATTTTTTACGCGCCCTTGAATACGGAATGCCTCCTGCCGCAGGTGAGGGTATTGGCATAGACCGCCTTTCAATGCTAATAACAGATTCACACTCTATCAGGGATGTCATCCTGTTTCCTTTGCTTAAGCCACAGATGTGAAACTCCCATACTCGTTTGCCATAGCGCTTAGATACCTTAAATCTAAGAAAAAACACAAGAGTATCTCCTTCAACACGGTCATATCTACAGGCGGGGTGGCACTTGGAGTTATGGCGCTCATCATAGTGCTATCAGTAATGAGCGGATTTCACGAGGATTTACAGCGTAAAATACTTGGCGTCAACACTCACCTTCTGGTACTAAGCCATGAGGGCACAATCCCGATGTATGAAGAGCTTGCGGCTAAGATACATAAATTTCCCCACGTTGAGGCCACAGCCCCGTTTGTGCTTGGCCAGGTGATGGTATCTCAGGGAAAGAGAGCTCAGGGGGTTTACCTGAGAGGGGTTATCCCAGAGCTTGAAAAAAACGTGACAGACTTAAAGAAGTACATTAAAAACGGTTCACTTGACGCACTCAGCACAACTGAGGACGGCATTGTGATAGGCACTGAGCTTGCCGGAGGTCTTGGCGTCACAGACGGAGACTATGTAAATATTATCTCTCCGGTAGGTGAGATAGGGCCGCTTGGTATGATCCCAAAGGCCAGGAAATTTAAGGTAGTCGCTGTGTTTGAAATCGGAATGTATGAATATGACTCAAGCCTTGCTATAACAAACATGGCGGCGGCTCAGAAGTTCTTTGGATTAGGGGACACTGCAAACGGTGTTCAGGTCAAACTTGACGACATCTACAAGGCTTCTGAGGTCAGAGAGACGCTTAACACAGCGCTTGGATTTCCTTACAGGGCAAGAGATTGGATGCAAATGAACAGGAATCTTTTTTCAGCGCTAAAGCTTGAGAAATTTGCCATGTTTATCATATTGACCTTGATAGTGATTGTAGCGGCCTTTAATATCATCTCCACTCTCATAATGAATGTTATGGAAAAGGAGCGTGAAAT
>JADFYB010000175.1 GCA_015233245.1 Nitrospirota bacterium
CCCAATAACTACTACGGTATTCATGCAATAATAGATGCTGAGAAAATGGAGGTCGTATGCCAGATTATGACAGAGGAAAACATGGACCTGGCAGCCACCGACTATGCCGGTAAGTACTCACTGGCTACATCCTATAACGTGGAAAGAGGCGTTACAATCTCCGAAATGCTCTCTGCCGACAACGACGCTCTTTTAGTCTTTAACTGGGACAGAATCCGTAAAGCACTGAGTGCCGGCAAGTACAAGATTATTAACGGAGTTAAGGTAATAGACGGCAGAAGGGGCAAGTCCGACATAGTGCTACGCATTCCGATTCCTAAAAACCCTCACGGCGTAAATGTCACCCCTGACGGTAAGTATGCCATATGTTCGGGAAAGGTATCGCCCACGTGTTCGGTCATAGACATTGCTAAGCTGGATGAAGCGTTTAACGGTAAAATCAAACCGGAGGAATGTGTCGTTGCTCAGCCCTACATTGGGCTTGGCCCGCTTCACACCACATTTGATGGCAGAGGGAATGCCATCACCTCCGTGTTTATAGACAGCACAAACGTCAAGTGGAACATCCAGAAGGCAATTGATGCAGAGAAGAAGGGCGCTGAGGAAAAGAAGAAAAACGCACACATCGTGGACGTTCTTGACGTTCACTACCAGGTGGGACACATAGAGGCCTCGATGGCTGAAACAAAAGAGGCTGACGGTAAATGGCTTGTGTCTTTGAATAAGTTTTCAAAAGACAGATTCCTAAACGTAGGGCCTGCTAAAAACGAGTGTGAACAGCTTGTTGATATATCAGGTGAAAAGCTGAGACTTGTCCATGACTCTTCAGCCTACATAGAGCCCCATGACTGTATAATTGTAAGAAGAGATATAGTGGAAAAGGCCGTAAAAGACAGATACAACATGTCTGAGCATCCGCTTGCTGTAACAAAAAGCGGTGTGGAGAGAAAAGGAAACAAGGTCACCGTAAAGGTTACGGCAAATGCGCCTGTTTATGGTTTGCAGGAGGTTAACCTCAAAAAGGGTGATGAGGTTACAGTCATTGTTACAAACAATGACGAAATTGCCGACCTTGGACATGGGTTTGCACTGTCTGACTACAACATCAACTTTAGTGTGGCTCCGTTTCAGACCAAATCAGTAACATTTAAGGCTGACAAACCGGGCGTCTATTGGGCATATTGTACGAATTTCTGCCATGCACTTCACCTGGAGATGAGAATGAGGTTCATAATTACTTAGAAACATAACCTATAACAAGAGTAATCTCAGGCGGCATATACCGCCTGAGATTATAAATAAAGGGGTTTAACAGTGAAAGTCAAACAAGTTTGCAAAACAGCGGCAGCAATGACATTATTTATAATGATTTTTTCGTATTCAGTGGCGTATTCAGGGAGTTGGTCATATTTAGAGCACAGGTATGAATCTAAGCCAGGAGATGTATTAAAGGCAGATAAATTTGTACAAAAAGACCGCTACCTTGAAGGATTTTTAAGCGGTAAACTTGTGGGTTATGTGATTAACTCAAAGGACTGGGCTTCTAACCACGTTGGGTATTCCGGTAAGCACATTGAAACCCTGATAGGAATGGATACGGCTGGGAATCTGACCGGTGTTAAGGTGCTTTATCACTCTGAGCCCATTGTGCTGATTGGCCTTAAGGAGGATAACTTAAATAATTTTATAGCCCAATATGTCGGTAAGAGCGTTATAAAGGGCTTATCTCTTGGCAGCGATATAAAGATGGATGCGTTAACCGGAGCCACCGTTACTGCTGAGGTAGAAAACGCAATAATATTGGAATCGGCAAAGAAGGTTGCCGCGGCAGCCGGTTTGATTAAATATAGCGACAAAAAAGGCAAGAAGATTAGCCAAAAATTTGAGGCTATGGGCTTCAGTGAGCTTACGGCTTCAGGCGGCGTTAAAAACCTTATCATAACCTCTAAGGATATGGGGATTGAGAGTAACGAAGCATATTTGGATTTATATTTCGGAGTTGTGTCTGCTCCCACAATTGGCAAAAACATACTGGGTGAGAAGACGTTTAATGAGGTAATGTCAACGTTAAAAGCGGGTGAGACTCCCATATTTATAGCCTCCCGTGGACAGGGATCGTTTAAGGGCTCCGGTTTTGTACGTGGTGGAGTGTTTGAGAGATTCAGCATAGAGCAAGGAAGCAGAACCTATGTGTTTACCGACAAGGATTATAGTATTCTTACTGAGCTATCAGCCAAAGGAGCTCCGGCAATTAAAGAGGGCGGAGTGTTTATCATAAGAGCCAAGGATTTTGACCCAACCGTTCCTTTTAAACTTAAACTTATGGTGTCTTTAAGAGAGGGAGCAACAAAGAAGTTCCATGCAACAGCGGCAGATTATGCGCTTGCCGACAGGTTCATGGAGTAACAGATGGAAGCCGCATTGTGGAAAATCATATGGACTCAAAAGATAGTGCACATCGTTCTTTTTGCTGCCTTGATTGTTGCCATTGTGGTGGTGTTTCTTTTTAGAGACCGTTTATCAAAGAGGCCATTAATTTTTAAGGTAATCCGATACGGGATTTTAGTGGTCTCGTTTTTATATGCAGGGTTGTATTTAAAAGCCCAGCCAACCACTACAAACATTGCAATAGCTATAAGTGCCGCTAAAGACGGCAATTTCCCCATGGAGTTGTTTCTTATGGAGCCGTTTATTTTTCTGTCTTTTGCCTTTATTGCTATAAGTGCGGTTATATGGGGCAGGGGGGCTTATTGCGGATGGTTGTGTCCTTACGGGGCGATGCTTGAGTTATTAAACTCAATTGCCGGTAAGTTAAAATCTCCATGGATAAATCTTAAAGTGCCGCCGAGTGCAAACAGAGTGCTGTTGAAGTTCAAGTACGTAGCTCTCGCCGCAATTGTTGGCCTTGCATGGTATAATTTCATGCTTTCGGAGTTTCTGACGGAGGTAGAGCCGTTTAAAACCTTTGTACTAAAGCTTAACAGGCAATGGTATTTTGTAGTGTACTTTATTGTGCTGACGCTTCTGTCGATGATTGTTTACCGTGCTTTTTGCCGCTATTTGTGTCCTTTGGGGGCGGCAATATCAATTCCCTCAATTTTGAAAAACTTTCTGCCTGTAAGCAAACTTAAAAGAAGGGCGCTCTGTGTTAGTTGTAAAGTGTGTGCCAAGTCCTGCAACAGTGCTGCAATCAGCGCCGCAGGCATCATTAATTACGCCGAGTGTATGCAGTGCTTTGACTGCCAGATGATTTACCATGATACGCACAGATGTACCGAACTTATGAGAAAAAATAAGTGAATAGCGGCTGGTTAGTTTCTGCGATTTTTGCTATTTTTATGTTATCATCAACAACCGGAGCTGCCGCCGTTTTAAAAACTGGCAATGGTGGCTTTAAGACTATTAATGAGGCTCTTAACAAGGCAAATTCCGGCGACACAGTGGAGGTCAATGGCGGCACGTATGCTGAGACGCTTAAATTAAATAAAAAAATACACATTAAAGGAGTGAATAATCCCATTATAGCCTCAAAAGGCGGCAATGTTATTGATATAACAAGTTCCGGTGTAACTGTCGAGGGACTTACTATCAAATACGAGGGAAAACACGGTGCCGACGATATTGCTATATTTGTCCACAACAAGTCACATGAGGTAGTGATAAAAAAAAACGTTTTGAAAAATGTTATGTTTGGAATAAAGGTTTTAGAAAGTCTGGATACCGCTATTGTTGACAATACGGTGGAGGGCATAGAGGATAAAGATGAAAACACAAGGGGAACGTGTATAACTGCAGTCGGCACTCTAAACCTTGAGGTTAGCGGCAATAAGATTACAAGCTGCCGGGATGGCATTTATATGGAGGTCTCCCACTACGCAACAGTGACAGATAACGAGGTAACAAATTCCCGTTATGCAATACACACGATGTGGGTTGATTCGGGTAACTTCTGCGACAATATTGTAATTGACAATCTTGTAGGGATGGCCATCATGTACACCAAACACACCGTCGCAAACAGAAACATCGCCGTTGGAAATAAAACTCACGGGCTTTTAATAAATCAAACTATAAGAAGTGAAATAAATGAAAATATCTCTATCGGCAACACAAAGGGAATCTTTCTGTATAATTCCATAGAAAATGAGGTTAAATCTAATCTTGTAATGAACAATAACATTGGGATTCACAGTTGGGGAGGCTCTGAGGAAAACAAGATAACAGGCAATTCGCTGATTGATAACGAGGTGCAGGTAAAGTATGTGGCGGCTAAAGATCAACAGTGGGACGGAAACTACTGGAGCGACTATCTTGGTTGGGACATGACCGGAAAGGGTAGTGGGGATATGCCCTATGAGTCAAACACAGTGGTTGACCATATTTTCTGGCGTTACCCTCTGGCTAAGCTTCTCTACAGCAGTCCGGCTATACATGTTTTAAAAATAATAGAAAAACAGTTCCCTATACTAAAAGTCCCGAAGGTGACAGATGGAACTCCCTCTATGGTGCCTCTTCATAAAAACTGGAGGCTGCTTAAGGCTAAATACGCAAACTACCAGCCGGCCCGTTATCATGTGGACATACAGAAACTCTCCAACACAGTAGGCATCTATTGAAAATCACCTTTAATGAAGTGACAAAACGTTACGGAGACGTTGTTGCTCTTGAGAAAGTGACTCTTGAGATAGCGCATGGTGAGACGTTTGGACTTGTGGGGCCAAATGGCTCTGGTAAGTCAACTCTGATGAGGCTGCTGCTTGGCATAATAAAACCAACTGAGGGCAGTGTGCTTTTTGACGGCGTGTTGTTGGATGAATTGGGTTGGATAGAAATAAGACGGCAGATTGGGTATATGCCTGAGCGGGTGTCATTTTATGACAACCTTACGGGGCTTGAGACACTGCAGCACTTTGCCCGGATAAAGGGCGGCAGTGTCAGTAACATTAAAGACGTGCTTGGAAAGATTCTCTCCAATGAGGCACTTAGAAGAAGGGTTGGAGGGTATTCAAAGGGAATGAGGCAGCGGATTAACCTTGCTCAAGCGCTTCTTAATAATCCCGCTCTGCTAGTGCTGGATGAGCCCACGTCAGGGCTTGACCCAGTCGGTGTGCGGGAACTTTACGGGATACTGGATGAGTTAAAAAGTGTCAGGAATATGACCATAGTGCTGTCTTCTCATATTCTGGCTGAGATAGAGGAAAAAGTGCAGAGAGTGGGAATTATGAAAGAGGGAAATATTAAAGCCACAGGCTCACTTGAGGAACTTTACAGGGGGTTTAATTTGCCGCTCAGGCTGGTTATAACACTCAGGGAGGACGGCGACAGGAGGATAGTGGAGCTTTTAAAGGCAGAAGGCATGGACAGTATTGCTATCAAAGACGGCTCCCTTGTTACAGACTTACCGAGGGATAAAAAAATGAGAGTGCTTAGCTGCATCTTAGATCATAAGGATTCGTTTTCAGATTTCACGGTGCGGGAGCCAAGCCTTGAGGAGGTGTTCTTTGGTATTCACTGATGCGCTTAGAGCGATGGCTGTTAAGGAGTTATCGGATAAACTAAAAAGCAAATGGGTTATTGTAATTACAATTGTGTTTGCGGTTTTTACCTTGATAATTGCCTATTTTGGCTCAGTATCTTCAGGTGTGGTATCTTTTACAAACATGAGTGCAACAATAGCAAGTCTTACAAGTCTTGCTATTTATTTTATTCCGATTCTTGCTCTAACCCTAGGAGGAGGAATCATTGCCGATGAAAGAGACAGACAAACGCTTGATTTATATTTAGCGTCGCCAATTTCTGTGTTTGAATTTTTAGCGGGAAAATTTATAGGGCTAGCCGCCTCTCTGGCTATCCCAATCATTGTAGGATTTTGCCTTCCCGGATTTGTGCTTATCTTTAAGGCAGGCTCAGGGTCACTTACCGGTTTTTTGATGTTTGTTGTTAATTCCATTTTTTTAGGAATCATGTTTTTAAGCATTTCCTTTCTGGTATCCGTACTCATAGTGGAAAGAAGCAAGTCTATAGCGTTTACGGTGTTTTTGTGGCTTTTGTTTACAATCCTTTATGATTTGTCTCTGGTAGGGGTGCTGATTATCACAAAGGGTGTGCTTAGCCCTAAAATATTTTCTCTCCTTCTCATGCTTAACCCTGTGGATGTCTATAGGATACTTAATTTTATCACAATAGGGCAGTTTTCGGTAATTTTAGGGCTTGCCTCTGTGGAGCTTCCCGGCTTTATGAACAGGTATGTCCTGTGGGTGGTTAATCTGTTTTGGATTGTTTCTCCGCTTTTTATTAGCTACTTTGTGTTTAAAAGAAAATATCTAAAATAAAATTTTTAAGAAGGAGGAGGATTTCTAAAATG
>JADFYB010000176.1 GCA_015233245.1 Nitrospirota bacterium
ACGATGTTAAAGTCCTCAAAGACGATGTTAAAGTCCTCAAAGACGATGTTAAAGTTCTTAACAATAAAGTTTCCACAATTGAAATCGAGCTTGCCCAAAAGCCGAACGAAGATAAAGTTCGACAGATAGTCAGAGAAGAGCTGGGCAACGCTTCATTTTCACTTATAGAGCAGCCAATTAAGATTAAAAGAATTTCTTAATCCATTTTTAGTGAATATCTGAAACACTGTCATATTCAAACAGGGAAAGTCAGGATAATCATATCCTGAAAAAAAGTACCCAAAACGTTACTACTGTAACTAAAGTTGCATAAATCGTAATCATATATCATGTTATCATTTTACGTTAACAGGATAACATGTGTAAAACGTACAAGTTTTTTTGAAAGGAGGAGATATGCAGAGTTCTGTAACCAGAAGTATTTGTACGAGAGCAGCGGGGTATCTTATCATCCTGAGTGTGTTGTTTTGGCCGCAATTATCTAAGACAGCATACGGAGCTGAGATGGACATTGGCAAAAAAGTTTTTGAAAGCCGCTGTGCTATTTGTCATGGTTTTAAGGGGGATGGTAATGGCGTTATTGGTATTGTGGAAAAAGGAGTGGTTGGGGACAAGTTGTGGTCAGTCTATCCACGTGACTTAACTGTCGGCGTGTTTAAGTTTAGATCAACACCCTCCGGCTGCCTTCCCACTCAGGCCGATCTTGAGCACATAGTCTCACAAGGAATTACAAGAGCGGCAATGCCATCCCATAAGGATGTTTCTAAGGCCGATGTTGACGCAGTCATCGAGTATGTGAAGACATTTTCAACTCGATGGAAAGAGGAGACCCCTTGTAAACCTTTTACAGCAGCAAAACCCACATGGGTTGGTTCTGCCGAATCTGCTAAAAAAGGGCAGGAGGTGTTTGAGAAGATGAAGTGCTGGGAGTGTCATGGTAAAGAGGGTAAAGGAGACGGCCCCAAGTCACAAGACATCAAAGACGACTCTGGGAAACCAATTTTGCCGTTTAATTTTACCACAGGTGAGCTTAAGCGCGGCTCAACGCCGGAGAATGTCTATATGACTTTCACAACCGGACTGGACGGCACCGGAATGCCTTCTTATGAGGATTCCTTAAACGAGGAACAGCGTTGGAATCTGGTATCTTATACGCTAAAACTTATGAAAAAATAACAGACAAATGCTTGTATATAACCGAGGCAATGAATCTCCGGAATAAGACAAGCGTTGTTTTGCAGGAGGATTAATATATGGCCAATTTATCACGAAGAAATTTTTTAAAAGCAACCGGCGGCGGATTACTGCTAACACTGGCAGGAGGGACTGAGGCCTTAGCCATGCATGCCCTTGAGCCTGCCGTTAATGTGGCTAATCCGCTTAGTCAATACCCTGCGCGCGATTGGGAAAAACTCTACAGGGATATTTATAAAGCAGATTCTAGTTACATTTTCATGTGCACACCTAACTGCACGCATAACTGCTACCTCAGGGCTTATGTGAAAAACGGCGTTGTAGTCCGTGTCGGACCGTCTCAAAACTATCACAAAGCAACCGATGTGTATGGAACGAAAGCCTCCCAGCGATGGGACCCAAGACACTGTAACAAGGGGATTTCATTAGTGAGGCGTTTTTACGGAGACCGCAGGGTAAAAACCCCTATGATTCGTAAGGGATTTCTTGAGTGGGTGGAAAAAGGCTTCCCGCGTGATCAAAACGGAATACCGCCAAAGGAAATGTTTCGCCGTGGTGAGGATACCTATGTTGCAGTACCATGGGACAAAGCGTTTGAAGTAGCGGCAAAAACTTTCCATGAACTGGCAAAAACTTATTCAGGTGATAAGGGAGCAGAGCTTCTTAAGCAGCAAGACTACGACGAGGCTATGATTAAGCGTACAGAAGGGGCCGGCACCAGAACCATGAAGTTCAGGGGCGGTATGCCGGTTCTTGGCTCTATGAAACTCTTTGGCCAGTACAGGTTTGCCAATTCAATGGCTCTATTGGACAAGCAGGTCAGAAACGTAAGTGAAGACAAGGCCGTTGGCGGCGTTGGACTGGATAACTACACGTGGCACACCGATTTGCCACCCGGACACCCAATGGTGTGTGGTCAGCAAACAATTGATTTTGATTTGGTAAATGTTGAGTACTGTGACGTCGTAGCCTGCTGGGGTATAAACTGGATTTCCACCAAAATGCCTGATGGCCACTGGCTTACAGAGGCTCGCATGAAGGGCAAAAAGGTCATTGTTATAACGACTGAGTACAGCTCCACTTGCAGCAAAGCCGACGAGATCGTAATTATAAGACCAGGCACCGACCCTGCTCTGTCCCTTGGCATAGCTCATGTATTAATTAAAGAAAACCTCTATGACAAGAAATTTGTCAAAACACATACAGACCTTCCAATGCTTGTACGGATGGACACCGGCAACATGTGTAAGGCAGCCGATGTAATTAAAGATTACAAGCAGAAGGAACTTACACTGAAAAAGATAGTTAAAGATAAGGGAGACTTGCCCAAACCAGCACAAACAAACGTGGGGATGCCTGGTGTAACCGAGGAAATGCGCAACTCATGGGGCGATTTCGTCATGTGGGACACAAAAAGCGGAAAACCTGTTGCCGTAAGCAGTGACGACGTAGGTGAGCATTTCCATAAATTGGGCATTGACCCTGCCTTAGAGGGCGAATTTACCGTCACAATAGACGGCAAGGATGTAAAAGTGCGCCCAGTGTTTGATGTGATTAAACAACACCTGTTTGATACATGGACGCCTGAAAACACCTCAAAAGTAACGTGGGCGCCTGTTTCTGCCATACACAGCCTTGCCAGACAATTTGCCAAAAACCCTGAGAAAGTCCTTTTTACAGTTGGCATGGGACCAAACCAGATGTTTAATGCAGACCAGAAGGACAGGGGAATATTTTTAGTAGCGGCTCTGACAAGAAACGTAGGGTTTGTTGGCGGCAATGTAGGCAGTTACGCCGGTAACTACCGTGCAGCATACTTTAACGGAATGCCGCAGTACATGGCGGAAAATCCATTTGATATAACGTTGGATCCTTCAAAGCCGGCAAAGATGAAATCATTGTTTGCATTGCAATCGGCTCATTACTATTCGCACGGCGATCAACCATTGAAAGTGCATGGCCACTACTTTAATGGAAAAACCCACATGCCGTTTCCAACTAAATCCTTATGGTTTACAGCCTCAAACTCATTACTGGGTAACGCTAAGGGCCATTACGAATTGGTGATGAACCTGTTACGCCATCCGGCATATCGCGCTAAGGGAATGCACAAGCGTATGCTCGATGCGGTGTTTGTAAACGAGTGGTGGTGGAACGGCTCCTGCGAGTATTCTGATATCGTGTTTGCAGCAGACAGCTGGGCCGAGTACAATGTCCACGACATGACTCAGTCCTGCACCAATCCCTTTATGCAGGTCATGCCGCTTACCGAAATCAAACGCATTCACAATACAAAAAGTGATACGGAAATCTATCAAGGTGTCGCCCATGCGATGGGAAAAATCACTAATGATAAGCGCTTCGATGATTACTGGGCACTTATCAGCGCTCCGCACAAGGCTAAACCGTATATACAGCGTGTGCTGAGCCACTCTAACATGTTTAAGGGCTACGATATAGAGGATCTGCTGGTAAAAGCTAAAGACGGAATCCCTGCCATGATGATGGGCAGGACATATCCGAAGTTTATTGGCTACGAGCAGAGTAATGAATCGAAACCCTGGTACACCAAAAGCGGACGCCTTGAGTTTTATCGTGATGAGCAGGAGTTTAAAGACTACGGCGAGAGCATACCTCTTCACCGTGAGCCCATTGATGCCACCTTTTATGAGCCTAATGTTATTGTAGCCTCACCGCATCCTCTGATAAAACCAAAAACACCTGAGGCTTACGGCTGGCCAAGTAGTGACCTTAGCCGTGAAACACGGCAGGCACGTAACGTGGTTTACACCGTGGATCAACTGTTAAAGACAGAGCATCCGCTCATAAAGGATAAGTACAATTTTATATGGCTGACGCCAAAATATCGTCACAGCGTACACACTATGTTTGCCGACCTGGATTATCTGTCTGTGTGGTGGGGGCCCTTTGGCGACATATACCGCAAGGATAAGCGTAAACCGTGGGTAGGCGAAGGGTATATTGACATGCACCCTGAGGACGCTAAAGCCTACGGGATTGAGGACGGCGATTATGTGTGGGTTGACGCCGACCCTGAGGACATGCCGTTTAAGGGCTGGCAGGAGCGTCCAAATGAGTACAAAGTGTCTCGCTGTATGCTTAGAGCAAGGTATTATCCCGGCACTCCGCGCGGAGTCACAAGAACGTGGTTTAACATGTATATGGCCTCCTTTGGCTCTGTAAAAGGGCATGAGAGCAGAAAGGATGGACTTGCTAAGAGTCCTACCACAGGTTATCAGTCCATGTATCGTTACGGCGGACACCAAAGCGGCACACGCTCGTGGCTTAGACCTACACTTCTTACCGATACCCTGGTTCGTAAAGAACTAATGGGGCAGGCAACCGGACAGGGTTTTTGCCCTGATGTACATTGCGCAAACGGCGCTCCTCGTGAGTCTTTTATTAAGTTTTCAAAAGCAGAGGACGGAGGGGAAAGCGGTAAAGGGAAGTGGAGACCTGTAACTTTAGGCGGGCGGCCAACTCACGAAAGTGACAGCTTTAAAAAATATCTGAGTGGACAGTATGTCGGCTAACACCAGCAAAGGAGGAAATAAATAATGGAAGACGTCTTTAACTGGCAAATAAACCGCAACATGCAGTATCCATATCCTGCAGCAATGCCGGAAAAACAATTTGCCGCAGTTTTTGACATAAATAAGTGCATAGGATGTCAGACATGCTCCATCACCTGTAAGACAACCTGGACGGCAGGACGCGGGCAAGAGTATATGTTTTGGAATAACGTTGAATCTAAACCTTACGGCGGATACCCACTGTACTGGGATTCCCAACTGTTAGAGAAAATTGGCGGCGGTAAGTGGAACAACAACACTTATGCCGGTAAGACAATCTTTGAAAAGGCTGCCGAGGAAAACAAAAGCGTAGAGGGATTTTTACCTGCCCTTGAAGACTGGTCCTACCCTAATATGGGTGAGGATGAGATTTATGGCGGTAATGTAGCGCAGGGGATGCACATAGAGTCGCTTCCGCATCCGATCTGGTTTTTCTATCTGCCCAGAATCTGTAACCACTGCAGTTATCCAGCTTGTGTTGCTGCCTGTCCGCGTAAATCGGTCTATAAACGGCCAGAAGACGGCATAGTGCTGATAGACCAGTCCCGCTGTCAGGGCTACAGACAGTGTGTAGCAGGCTGTCCATACAAAAAACCGATGTACAATGCCACTACCAACAGGAGTGAGAAGTGTGTGGCCTGTTATCCAAAGACGGAGGCTGGTCTGCACACCCAGTGTATGGAACACTGCATAGGGAAAGTCAGAATTCAGGGCTGGATAAGCCCGCCTGATAAGGCTGACCCAAATAACCCGATAGACTACCTTGTGCATGTTAAAAAAATTGCGCACCCTCTATACCCACAGTTTGGCACTCAGCCTAACATCTATTACATACCTCCTATTCATGTTCCTTCACCGTATCTGACACAGATGTTTGGAACTGGCGTGGATGCCGCAATTAAAGCCTATAAGGCAGCGCCCTCAGATACCACTCTGAAGGGGCTATTGGTTTTATTTGGCAGTTGTGCCGAGCTTATGACTAAATTTGAAGTTAAAAACGACATCGCTATCGGTTACAACAGCAAAGGGGACATTGTTGCACAAGCACCGATACAAGAGCCCCATGTTATTAGGGATCATTACGACAAGGCCCGTGACGTATATCGTCTGGATGTAACTTAAAATGTCCCCGGCAATCAGGGAATATCTCATGAGGAGGATATAGCAATGAAGAAAGCTGTTTTGCTTTTGTTTACACTCACGCTTATGCTTACAGCACTGTGCAGCACATCTTTTGCTGGAATCATAATGCCAGATGATGGCATCAGGGTGAGTTACATAAAGGGCAACATTTCGCTGGATAATGCTGAGCTTTGGAAATCAGCCAAAGCTTCACACATTAAACTTATAGCGCTTGAGACTACAACAGCGCTAAGGCAAGGCACAATTGCGGTTGATGACATGAAAGCGCTAAACAGTAACGCAAGATATGTGTTTAATCTGTCAAAACCAGCGCCAGTGGTGACGGTTAAGGCTGTGCATAACGGTAAAAAAGTCGCCTTCCAGTTGACCTGGGACGATGTGACTCAGGACACAGAAAACGCAATTGATTCTTTCAGAGACTCGGTAGC
>JADFYB010000177.1 GCA_015233245.1 Nitrospirota bacterium
TTTTCTTAAACTATGGGCAAATTTCTCAAGCAAGTATTCTGAATCTTTCCTTAAAAGCATTTTTACCAAGGATTTAATTCTAAGATTGCCCCATTTTTTTGGTATAATATTGCTAAATTTGACTGTTGGATTAATAGTTGGAGCAATTGCTGGAGCTAGTGGTTCTATTAGTGCTGGTAATTTTGTGGTTGATGCCTTAAACAATTCAAATGTTACAGGTGTAATTCTTACTACTCCAATTTTTGCCATCCAACACATAATTGTTTCAGGTGGTTTTGGTGGTGTTGGTTCAGGTGGTGGTTTTTTTGCTTTATTTTTCATATTAATAATGATAATTATACAAGCAATTATTATAGGAATTATATCAGGTATACTAATAAGTGCTTTACAGGGGTTGCTTTTTGGCGTTATTAAAGGGGTTTCTTATTCATTTTTTAAAAGCTTTGTACTTGTAAAATATGAGTTAAAAGATTTTACTTCATTTAATGATATTGTTATTCAATCAATGAAAGAAGGAGTAAAAACCGGAGCAATTGTTGGATTCATTGTGGGAACTTTACAAGGAATATTTACACTAATTGGTATTATCAAAAGCTAAAATCACAATAATCTTACCTTCCTTTCCCTCACACTCTAAAAATAAACAAAAAATTTTTATTTGTAAAAAGAAATTTTTTTGTGCATTGTTGTATAATATCAGAAAATATTTTATTATAGCGATTGAGATGATGAAAGGGGGTGAACAGACATACGAGTTATAGTCACAAGCGGTGTTTGAAAAAATGTTATAAACAGGTAGGTTCTGGTGGAAACTGTGACTATAGATGTAGCTTATAGAATTATTAGTATTTTTTATTTGACCAACAGGCGCTATATTTAATAAAGTTTGGCGATTGTTTGAAAATGGGTTATTGACGAAAAGGGGTTTTATAAAGGAATCTCTTTCACATTAATAAACATCATAGCAGGAGGTAATTATGGGTAAGAAGTACGAAACACCGTTACTGGATGAGCTCAAAAAGGGAGCTTTTCCGAGTTTTGTAACGGAAATAGAAAAAGCAGCAGCCCTGACAGGACAGCCGGAGGATCTGGCAAGCATGGCATCAGATCTCTTGGGGCATACTGAGCTGTGTTACAAAGAGAAGGTAACCCACTGGAAGCACGGTGGAATAGTTGGAGTAAGAGGTTACGGCGGAGGAGTTATCGGAAGGTATTCAGATATACCGGCCAAGTTTCCGGGCGTTGCCCATTTTCACACTGTAAGAATAAACAGCCCATCAGGGTTTTATTATCAAGCTGATTCATTAAAAGAGATCTGTGATCTTTGGGATAAGTATGGTTCAGGACTAACTAATATGCACGGCTCCACCGGCGATATGGTTATGCTTGGAACCCGTACAGAGTACCTTGAGCCGTTTTTTGCTGAGGTTTCATCCAGAGGATGGGATTTAGGCGGTTCCGGTTCAGCTATGAGAACACCAAGCTGCTGTCTCGGTATGTCCCGTTGTGAGTGGGCAAACATTGACACAATGGCAATAACCAATGATATAACTCAGCACTATCAGGACGAAATGCACAGACCGGCATTCCCGTATAAGTTTAAGTTCAAAGCGGCAGGTTGTCCTGTTGACTGTATAGCATCAGTAGCCAGAGCCGATATGTCAATAATTGGTACGTGGAAAGGCGATATTCGTATAGATCAGGCCGAGGTGAAAGAGTATTCCAAGAAAATGAACATACAGTCCGAAGTTATTGATATGTGTCCGACCGAATGTATGTCTTTTAGCGGCAGTGAGTTATTGATTAATAATTCCCAGTGTAATAGATGTATGCACTGTCTTGCCAGAATGCCTAAGGCTCTGAGACCTGGAACCGAAAAAGGGGCAACTCTTCTTCTGGGAAGCAAGGCACCAATCGTAACCGGAGCACTCATGTCATGGGTAATCGTTCCGTTTATAAAGATGGAGCCGCCGTATAAGGAGTTTTACGACCTGATTGACAAGATATGGGAGTGGTGGGATGAAAATGGTAAAAACCGTGAGAGAATCGGTGAGCTTATTGAAAGAGTATCGTTCCCTAAATTCCTGAAAGAAGTCGGACTCGATCCACACCCTGCTATGATTAAAGAACCAAGGCGTGATCCGTTCTTTTTCTGGTCAGAGGAAGATCTGGCTAAGTAAAGCAACTTTAAGGGTTTATAAAGTAAGTAAAACTTTAATTAAAAATTAAGGAGGAGTTAATAATTATGTCAGCAACACCAGACAGACAGACAGACATAGGCCCACCCCATTATGAAAAGTTTTTGCACCCAGTAATAAAGAAAAATTACGGTAAATGGAAATATCATGAAATAATCAACCCCGGACTGATGGTTCATGTGTCAGAGAGCGGCGATAAAATCTACACCGTGAGAGTGGCCTCCCCAAGACTTATAGCCACTACTACAATAAGAGAGTACTGTGAAGTGGCAAAGAAACACTCAGACGGCTTCCTCCGCTTTACCTCAAGGAACAACGTTGAATTTTTTGCTACCACCGAGGAAAAAGCAAAGGCTCTGATGGCTGACTTAACATCAAGAGGTTACATGATGGGCGGTATCGGGCCAAGAATTAGTAACATTGTTCACACTCAGGGATGGGTTCACTGCCATTCAGCAGCTACCGACGCATCCGGTCTTGTTAAAGCTCTTATGGACGAGTTCCACGAGTACTTTACCACTAAAGAGCTTCAAAACAGAGTAAGACTTGCCGTGGCATGTTGTGTTAACATGTGCGGAGCCGTACACTGTTCAGACATAGCCCTCGTGGGAGTTCACAAGACACCACCAAGAATAGACCATGAAAACCTTAAAAACGCTTGTGAAGTGCCCTCAACAATTGGTGCATGTCCTACAAGCGCAATTAGCCCTGATCCGTCTAAAAAGAGCGTTAAGATAAAACTTGAAAAGTGCATGTACTGTGGTAACTGTTACTCAGTTTGCCCTGCAATGCCAATAGCTGATGCTGAAAACGATGGCGTAGCCATAGTTATAGGCGGTAAGGTATCAAACCTGCGGTCAGCTCCTAAGTTTTCACGTCTTGCTGTGCCCTGGATACCTAATGAGCCGCCGAGGTGGCCAAAGGTAGTTGCCGCCGTTAAGACTATCTTGAATGCCTACATAAAGGGCGCAAAGAAGCACGAGAGAGTCGGCGAATGGGTTGATAGAATTGGATGGGAGAGTTTCTTTAAAGAGACCGGCCTTGAATTCAAGATCCAGCATATTGACGACTTCACATTTGCTCGTGAAACGTTCAGAACATCAGCAGCATTTAAATGGACGTAGAATTTAAGTAACAGATTACAATAGCGAACTGAAAGGGAAGGGAATATTTTCCTTCCCTTTCGTTACAAAAAAATAATTGTTGAGGTGTCTATGGATAAAGAGGAATTAAAAAAGATAGTATATAAACTGGTAGAAGACTCAACCGGCAAAAAAAAGCTGAAACAGACCGACATTCTTAAGAAAGTCTCGGCAGATCAAGGTATAGAAAAGGATGAGGTAAAGGCTGCATTGCGCGAGCTTGTGGATGCCGGAACTCTGATATTTACATATTTTGGCGGAAGTTTCATAGAGATTCCACCTAAAGAATAAACGTTGCCACCTTTTTTTGGGGTAGAGAGACTGTTGTAATGGTTTTCTCTGCCCTACTGTGGTTTTTCGCTTAATCTATTCATAATGATAAACAAAAAAATGTTGCATCAATAACCCAACACCGTCATCAGACAATCTGCACAACCCTACGCCTCCACATGGAACTATTCCTACACTTTCCCAATGTGTTATAATGTGTAACGAAGGAGTCACTATGAAAACTTGTTATATAGAGTGTAAGTCCGGTGTAAGCGGGGATATGCTAAGCGGTGCTCTGATAGATGCCGGTGTGCCGACAGAGTATCTTAGTGGCACATTGAAAGGGCTTCCCTTGCAGGAATTTGAGATTACGTCAAGGCCTATTATGAGAGGCGGCATACGGGGGGTTAAGTTTGACGTTCGGACTGTTGACACCGGAGCCGAAAGAACATGGGGTGACATAAGCGAAATCTACCGAAATTCCACACTTTCTGATAATATAAGAAATAGGTCTCTGACCATATTTGAATCCCTTTTTAAAGCTGAGGGAAAGGTGCACGGCAGGCCGTATGATGAGGTGCACCTGCACGAGCTTGGAGCAGTTGACTGTATGGTTGACATAACGAGTTTTGTTGCAGGGATTCAGTACCTTGGAGTTGAGGAAATCCGGTTTTCCAAAATAAACGTGGGCGGGGGCACTGTTATGACCTCACATGGAATGCTGCCAGTGCCTGCTCCGGTAACGGCAGAGCTTTTAACGGGTGTTCCTATATACTCTGATTGTGATGATATGGAACTATCCACACCAACAGGGGCCGCAATAGCAAAGACGATGGCAAACGGATTTACTCCGATGCCTGATATGACCGTTACCTCAGTTGGATATGGCTGTGGCGAAAAGGATCTCTCCGTCAGGCCAAATGTTTTACGTGTTTTTGTAGGGGAGATGCATGAAAATAATATAGGAGAGAGGGTGCTTGTTATTGAGAGTAATATAGATGACATGCCTGGAGAGATTTATGGCTACCTGATGGAGAGACTCTTTGATGCCGGAGCACTTGATGTGTATTTTACTCCTATCGTAATGAAAAAAAGTCGTCCGGCTACTAAGCTTACAGTGATTTGTTATCAGAACATGGAAAACACCTTAAGCGATATAATATTTGCTGAGACTACAACTTTTGGACTAAGGAGCTGGGAACTTTCACGGCGAGTATTGAAACGGGAAATGAAGATGGTGATTACCCCATACGGTTACATTAAAGTAAAGACAGCCATTGGGCATGATGGCCGTGTTATCACGGTATCCCCTGAGTATGAGGATTGCAAGCGGGTTGCCGTCTCCCATAAAATCCCGCTAAAGAGAGCTATGGAGGAGGCTTTAAAGAACTTTGAAATACAAAGGCTGGATAAAAACACATAAGAAGCTTTCGGTTAGTGTCCTTGCCGTTTTCGTATCAATATTAATCTGGATAATCTGGCAGCCTCCCTCATGGTATGAAGTACTTGAAACAGCTAAAGCAGAGCGTTCATCTTTAGAAAATGTCGTAGTGCAAACAGGAATAATTAAGCCGCAAGTGGGTGCTATTGTAAAAATAGGCGCAAGAACGACAGGTGAGATTATATCAATGTATGCCCGTGTAGGACGTGAGGTAAAAAAGGGCGAGTTGATAGCCAAAATAGACGACAGAGATACAAAGAAAGAGATAGAGGAGTTGCAGATGAACATAGCAAAGGTACAGGCTATTCTTACGAAACTCAGGGGAAGTTACCCGCAAAAAATGAATGAGGCAAGCGACGATTTTAAGCAAAAGAGGGCAAAGTCCGATCTGGCTAAGTTGCAGTATGAGCGGCAAGAGGCGTTGCTTGAGAAGGGCTACATTGCCAAAAATGATTATGACAGGGCAAAATCCGAGTTTATTCAGGCAGATTTGGATGCGGCTAAATCAACTGATAGTCTGAAGCGTACAAAGATAGAGAGTGTTGGAGACATAAAGGTAGCGGAAGGGGATTTGGCTTTGCTTAAGCACAGTTTGCAAAGGGCTGAGATTAGGCTTTCCTACACAAACATAATCTCACCGATAGATGGCGTAGTTACGGAGGTAAGCGGTCAGGAGGGGGAGACCGTTGTGACAGGCTTACAGGTGGCAAATCTTGTTACGGTGCTTTCCCCGGGAAAACTTGACATGTGGATATACGTGGATGAGACCGACATCGGACGCATACGAAAAGGACTTGAAGCTGAATTTACAGTGGATACGTATCCTGATAAAACCTTTAAGGGAACAATAGACAGGATAGACCCTCAGCCGCTGGTTAAGGATAATATCGTGTATTTTCAGGCAATTGTGATGCTACCTAAAGAAACTGCAACATTGTTGAGGCCAGAGATGACAACTCACGTTAAAATTGTGACTGAGACAAAGAAAAACGTACTAACAGTGCCAAATGGCGCGATAAAGTATGAAGACGGCAAGTATGTGGTATATTTTGTAAAAACAGGCGGCGCAATAGAAAAGACAGATATAAAAATTGGAATACGCGGACAACAAAAGACCGAGATACTGTCGGGGCTAAAAGATGGTGATGTTGTGGCTTCAAAACTTATAATAAAAAAGAGACCTAAGAAAAGAAAATAAGAACGGTTTTACAGTTGCTTTCAAACTATTTCAAGTATCC
>JADFYB010000178.1:0-1749 GCA_015233245.1 Nitrospirota bacterium
TCCGTATGCTCTCTATCGCAAGGAGACTCACCTGCCTGTGCCACGTCGAGGAGGCATGGGCATCACCCTCGATTCCAAAATTCTCCCTGACAACGGCCTCCTTCACAGGCTTCTTTCGCATTCCCTTGCCAGGGCTTATGTTTATTGACACCACTTTGCCTGTCACAGTGCTACATTTTACCACATACTACCGGAAAAATTAAAATGGAAAGTGCAAATCTGCAAAACATAGCAGTTTTTAATAAAGTGCTGCTCCAAGGGCAGCCAGCATATCCGGCGTTTGGTGTACGTGGATGTTTTTCTGGAGTGTGTTTTTAAACATATCAACCAGTGTGCCGTTTAATGCGCATCCGCCTGCAAACACAATATCATCTTTAACATCTATACGTTTAGCCAGAGCGGTTACTTTTTGTGTTACACTGCTATGTAACGCATATGAGATCGCCTCTCTTTTTATTCCCTTGTTAATTAATCCAATAACCTCGGACTCTGCAAACACCGTGCACATGCTGTTAATGGATATGTTACTGTTATCGGAGGGATAAATATCCCTGCCAAATTCCCTGATATCGTAGCCGAGGGCTTTAGCCATAATCTCAAGAAAACGCCCGGTGCCAGCAGCGCACCTGTCGTTCATCTCAAATGACTGAACTCCTCCGTCTTGTTTTAACGATATTACTTTGGTATCCTGTCCGCCTATGTCTATCACGGTGCGGCAGCGTGGGAAAACCTTTCTGGCCCCACGAGCTACCGCCTTTATTTCGGTTATAGTGTTTGCATTGCCACTGATTTCCATTAAATGCCTGCCATAACCGGTTGCCGTAAGTCTGTCGGCTCTGTCAGAATCAAACAACTCCTCACATACCGACATGGGATTATGTCCGGTTTCTTTTTTATAAAACGAAACAGCACCGTCTTTATCTATAACAGCGTACTTGATAAACCTCGAACCAATATCCACGCCACCACGTTTCAATTGCTCTTACCCTCACGGATAACCTCAAGGAACGCCTCCACCCTGGTCTTAAGCTGCCCCATATCCTCAAGCGAGTAATCGGTTTCAATCCGCAGAAAAGGCATATCTTTTTCTTTGAAAACACTCTGTACCTTATACGATTCCATCATGTAAAGCGTGCAAAATAAGAGTGCATAGTGAATAATTCCGTTAGCATTAAGAGTTTTCATCATCTCCTCAAGATTATCCAACCGCTCAGTATTTGGAGTAAAACAAGCGCAGTCTATAGTCATATACCTCTCAGCTATCGCCTCAATGCCACCCTCAACTGTAGAGAAATTATTGTCAAGCAAGGTACGGTAGTTCCTCTCTCCTACACATGACTCTTCACCAACAACAACTGCCCCCGAACCCTCTATAACCGCATGAAGTTTCCAGTTGGGAATTGCCATAGGAGAGCCTGCTATCATAACCCTTGGACTGCCCTTTGGAGCAACTCCGACGCCACTCTTAACACGTTTATCGAGTTCGTCGCAGAGTTCGTTCAGTTTAGCGGTAAATCTGACAGGATCGTCAAAAAATGATATCTGGTTAATCAATAGCGCATCCAGACCGGATATAGGAGCAGGGTCAGACGCCCTCAGTTTTGATAATCTCTGAAGTGCCAGCCTCTTTTCATTAACTATTCTTACGCTTTTCTTAAGCTTTTCCACGGTTATTTTTTCCGAGGTTATCTCCATAAGTTTATCGGCAAATTTTTCAACTTCCTCTTTCCATAAAAATCTGTCCGAGTC
>JADFYB010000178.1:1849-6191 GCA_015233245.1 Nitrospirota bacterium
TAAGTTTATCGGCAAATTTTTCAACTTCCTCTTTCCATAAAAATCTGTCCGAGTCATCCTTTTTGTGTGGCACCTCCATCACATAGACCTTACCCGTTATCTCATTAAAAGCCTCGTATGCTTTTTTCTTGCCGTCACAGGTAGTCTCCCCTACGATTAAATCTGTGGACTCCACATATGGACACAAACCGCTTAATTTAAATCCCATAAATGATTTTATCAATGCACACGTGTTTCTGGGGATGTGGGTTTCAGCACTGTCACTGCCAACCTCAGCCCCTGAGCATAGCCCAATACATACGCCGTTTACAGCAAGAATCAGCTCCTCAGGTACAAATATACAGAAAGTCCCGACAATTTTTTTGTTTGCCCTTTTAGCCTCCATGAGTTCCTCTATCCTCAGGCCGTGCACCTCCGAAATTACAAAATCGAAATAATCCATTGCTGCCGGACGGTTTTTCTGAGACAGATAGATGCTCTTGTACGCATTGGTTAACACCGAAAGCAATCCGTCGTGAGCCTGAAGGTTTAATCCAAGCTCCTTCCACATTGTTGTGTAATCTTTTGACATAAGTCCTCCATTTAATACCAAGTATCCTTCAATCGTCTAACTTTGTTGGCATTGTCGCTTGCTCCTCGCCGCCTCGTTATACTTCTGAATGTTACTCGATACAACTAACTTGATTTATTGCAGCTAAGCTGCAAAAAAATCGCTGTTTAGCAAAAAGGGAGAACTACGGATAACGATGTGAACGGTTTCTGAGTTAAAACAAGGTTAATGACATCGACAAGCTAAGCCTCCCTTGTTGGTAAACCTCGACCAGGTTTAGCGTAGATCTTCAGCCAAAGCCACGGCATTTAAGTTTGAAAATACCAACTTCAGAGACTTTTAACAATTTATATCCTCTTTTTTAATAATATAGATTAGAATAGTTAAGCAAAATTAAACTTCAAAAGTCAAGTAGCTTTCCCGGCCCGAAATCCGATTGAAATCATAGAAAATCGTGTTCTCAAACAAAAATTTTTTGCACTATCAGCATATGTCCTTCAATTTTACAAAAAAACTTTTTATATCGGTGAGGCTTTTTACCTCGTCGGAGACGGGGTTTGAAAATATCTCCTCCGGAGTACCTGTTTGAACCGACCTGCCGTCACTGTAAACGATGATCTTATCAGCCATTGTGTATGCCTCGTATATGTCATGCGTTACAAAGACAATTGGAATATTAAGCATGGTTTTTACGTCTTTTATCAAAGCACGCATCTCTACCCTCAAAGGATTGTCAAGGGCGGAAAAAGGTTCATCAAGGAGCATGCACCCGGGATTACGCATTATTGCCCGTGCTATAGCTGCACGCTGTCTTTGGCCTCCGGATATTTCAGAAGGTAATTTATCCTCAAGACCCTTTAAGTAAAATAACTCTGTCAGTTCAGCTACACGTTCATTGTCTTTTTTTCTGTCAGCATAGGCAATGTTCTGGCCTACTGTCATATGAGGAAACAAGGCCAGGTCCTGAAAAACAAAGCCGACAGAGCGGTTTTGAGGTTTTATGTTAACTCTTTTTGTGCTTTCAAAGAGAAGCACGCCGTTTAACTCTATTAATCCACTATCCGGTGTTATTAATCCAGCTATCATTTTAAGCGTTAATGATTTTCCAGACCCTGAGCGTCCAAAAAGTACGGTAAACTCGTTTCCCATCGTCCAGTCTGTATCGAGAGTGAAATTATCTAATTTTTTACAAATCTGTACTTTTAATTCCATCCTCTTACTCTTGTTTCAAATTATTTTCTTTGTAAATCTGCCGGCAATAAAAAGCAATGTTGCCGACATGGCAACAAACACCAGTGCCATAAGGTTAGCCTCAGGCCAACTACCTGAGTTTACTGCGGAGTATATGGCAAGGGGCATAGTTTCCGTTTTTCCGGGAATGTTTCCGGCAAGCATTAAAGTTGCTCCGAATTCACCAAGTGCCCGGGTGAAAGAAAGTGCCATCCCTGCAAAAACTCCTTTTTTGCTTAAAGGGATAACCACTTTAACTGCCGTATAGAACTCTCCATGCCCTAACGTACAGGAGGCATCAATGAGGTTTTTATCTACCGACTCTATTGCCGCCCTTGTTGTTTTTAACATCAAGGGCAGAGACACAACAAAAGAGGCAAGGACTGCAGCGTACCATGTAAACATGATTGTCCAGCCGGTCAAATCATATAGAACCTTGCCGATAAAACCGTTTTTGCCAAAAAAAACAATCAGATAAAACCCAATTACCGTAGGCGGAAGCACAAGAGGCATAGTCAGGGCTATATCAAGTATCTCTTTGCCAGGGAATTTCTTCTGTGCCAAGATGTAGGCAACCGGAAGCGAAACCAACACAACAAAAAATGTAGCTGTAATAGCTACAAGAAAAGACAGTTTTAACGAATAGACAAATGAATCGTTAATCACCGTTTATGCCTCAAGTTACGTAAGTGTTTTAAATCCATAACTTTTCAGTATATCCCGCCCGGCCTCCGACACTACAGTTTTAATAAATTCCAGAGATAATTTCTCGTTTCTTGCTCCCTTAACCAAAGCTATGGGATACACTATCGGTTTATGGCTTTCCACAGCGGCTGTAAAAACTGTTTTGACTTCATTTGCTCTTACCACTGTGTCAGTTAAGTACACAATGCCTGCCTCAACCTCACCTTTTGCCACATAATCCAGTACCTGTCGTACGTTTTCGGCCAAAATCAGTTTATCGTTAATTGCAGGAGAAGCCTTGTAAAAATTAAGTACCTCAGTAGCATATCGTCCGGCAGGAACCGTTTTGGGATTTCCGATAGCCACCTTTTTTATCTTTTCGGATTTAAGGCCATCAAAAGAAGTGACCTTGCATTGTCTGCAGCAGGCACAATAAGCACTACCGAGTTACCTGCAAAGTTCACTCTGGTACCGGAGGCAATTAGCCCTTTACCTTCTATATCGTCCATGTCTTTTTGAGCTGCCGGGGCAAACACGTCAACAGGTGCGCCTCCTTCGATTTGCCTTGCAAGAGTTCCCGATGCTCCAAAGTTAAATATTACCTTAGCTCCCTTATGGCTGTCTTCAAAAAGTTTTCCAATTTTTTCAAATGCGTCTTTTAGGCTTATTGCCGCTGACACAGTAACCTCCAACTCCTCACCGGCATTAGCTGTTAAGGAAAAAATGAGCAGCAAGGTTGCTGCTAAAAGCATGTTAAGATATTTCATTTAATTCCCTCCTGTTTCTTTCTTGTTTTATTATATCGGATTTAGGGTAAAATTAATAAAAGCATTTATTGTCTTTTTTATGATACAATACCGAAATAAAAAAACTTAGGAAAACTCAAATGATGAAAAACTTATTGAAGTTATCAGCTTTAACACTGTTGCTATTTTGTCTGTTTCCTCAACGAAATGGAAATGGGGAGGATAATCCGTTAACACCGCTTAGCGATCAGGCAGTTAAATATTTTAAGTCGGCCTCTCTTACAATAACAGACGTCAGTCAGGCTTCTATGACACTTACGAGAGAGTCCGGTTCAGAGCTGGCAGCCGGCTCAAGGCTGGATATATTCAGGCCTGGTGAGCAGTTTTACCATCCTGTTACAAAAGAGCCGCTGGGACGCTTTGAAAAACACATTGGAACCGCCGAGATTAAATCTATGTCAGACACCACATTCGAGGCCTCAATTATAGATGGCACTCCACAAAAAGATGACATTGCACGGATAACGAAATCTAAAATCCGAGCGCTATACTACCAGACTAAAAAAATGGATTGGTTTTTGGGGGATGCCTACTTCAGACAGCTAAGAGACACGCAGCGTTTTGAACTCGTTGACACTCCTATTGCTGACGATGATATCGGTAAATTAACAGAGGAGGGCAAACGTCTTCAGGCAGAAGTGCTTATATTTGTTGACTCTGTAAAGGAAAAGGATGAAAAGTACCTGAGCCAGCGCATTTTCTGGATTAAAGACGGTAAAGAGCTTTTGTCCGGGAAAGCTAAATACGCCGATGCTTACTTAGAGAAGCTTGGCTCCGCTGCTCACTTATTTATAGCCTCAATGAGTACCCCTGTTATTACCTACACGCTTCCCAAATCCTCCGAGCTCATAACCACAGGAGATGTCAAAGGCGATGGACAGGAGGAAATCCTCATCGGGCACGGTTCAGACGTAACAGTGTACCAGCCCGGGGTTGATCTGCACAAACTGTGGGAGTTGCACGACAATAAACTTGGCGAAAATCTCTACCTGGATGTGTTTAAGACCGACACTAAAGGACTTGTTGTTATATCGTCTATGCTTAGCGATGGCGTGCACTCTTACGTGTATGA
>JADFYB010000179.1 GCA_015233245.1 Nitrospirota bacterium
ACGATACTGCGCAAGATGGGAGTTGCAACCGAGGATTTACGCATGGAGGTGGAGAGGAACCTTCCCGCCGGTTCAAATCTTCTGACGTTTGGTGAGATACCCTTTACTCCACGCGCTAAGAAAGTACTGGAACTGGCTGTTGAAGAGGCACGGCTACTGGGACATAACTACATAGGGAGCGAGCACCTTCTTTTGGGGTTGATTCGTGAGGATGACGGTATAGGTGGTAAGATATTGAGAAGCCTCGGAGCAAACCTCCTTGGGGCAAGGCAGTTGACCATAAACCTGTCTATGAGGGGTCAGGCGTTTACAAAGGTAAGGAAAAGTAACACACCGGCTCTGAATGAGTTTGGCAGAGATCTTACTCAGATGGCTGCCGAGGGGCTTCTTGACCCTGTGATAGGGCGTGAGGATGAGATAGAGAGGATTTTACAGGTTTTAGGACGTAGGATAAAAAATAATCCGGCCATTGTTGGTGAACCCGGAGTGGGAAAGACGGCTGTCGTTGAGGGGTTGGCACACAAAATCAACACAGGTGACATACCGGAAAATCTGATAGGAAAGAGAATAATCTCACTTGATTTAGGCGCTATGATAGCCGGCACCAAGTACAGAGGGCAGTTTGAAGAAAGACTAAAAGTGATTATGAAAGAAATACGGCAGTCTGACAATATAATTCTGTTTATTGATGAGTTTCACACGCTGATTGGAGCTGGGGCTGCAGAGGGCTCAGTGGATGCCTCAAGTATGCTTAAACCTGCCCTTTCAAGGGGAGAGATACAGTGCATAGGAGCCACAACGTCAAACGAATTCCGGAAGTACATCGAGAAAGACGGCGCACTTGAAAGGCGTTTTCAGCCAATTTACATACAGCCGCCCACAGTTGAAGACACAATAAGAATACTGAGCGGTTTAAAGAGCCGGTACGAGTCATATCACGGTGTGAAGATAACCGGAGCCGCTATTGCAGCGGCTGCTAAGCTTTCTGACCTCTACATCACTGACAGAAACCTCCCAGATAAGGCAATTGACGTTATAGATGAGACTGGTTCACGTATTAAGTTAAAGCGTTTCACACCTCCTGAGGAACTTAGAGACATAGAGAAAGACCTTGAAAGGCTGTACAAGGAAAAAGCCCTGTATATAAAATTAAACGACATAGAACGGGCAGCAGCCGTAAGAGGCGAAGAGGAAAAACACAAGAAACTCCACTATATTACACAAAGAAAGTGGCAAGAAAACCTCAGCAGGGAGATCTCTGTACTTGCAGAGGATGATATAGCTTATACGGTTTCCAAGATGACAGGTATCCCTCTTTCCAGACTTGAGGAGGAGGAGACAGAGCGGCTCTTACACATGGAGGATGAAATCCACAAAAGAATTATCTCTCAGGACGATGCCATAAGCGCCGTGTGCAGGGCAATTCGGCGCTCAAGAGCCGGAATAAAAAACAGAAGGAAACCAGTTGGGTCATTTTTCTTTCTTGGACCCACAGGGGTTGGAAAAACAGAGTTGGCACGAGCACTTGCCGAGTTTTTGTTTAACGATGAGAAGGCTCTGATAAAACTGGACATGTCTGAGTATATGGAGCGGTTCAATGTGTCGCGTCTTACGGGCGCACCTCCAGGCTACATCGGATACGATGACGGAGGACAGTTAACTGAAAAGGTAAGGAAAAAACCCTACTCGGTAGTTCTGTTTGATGAACTTGAAAAAGCCCACTATGACGTGTTTAACGTGCTGCTTCAGATTCTGGATGATGGTGTTCTTACCGACAGTTACGGCAGAAAGGTGGATTTTAGAAATACAGTTATAATAATGACTTCAAATCTGGGTGCAAGGTTAATAGAAAAGGCTACTCCTCTTGGATTTCAAAGGAAAGCTAAGTCCGACGTTTACTCAAAGCTGAAAGATACCGTTTTAGATGAACTGAAAAAGACCTTTAATCCTGAGTTTCTGAACCGGATAGATGAAACCGTGGTGTTTCACCCGCTGGAAAAAGCTGACTTGTACTCAATAATTGACTTACTTATAGGAGATACTAACAAACAGCTTATAGACCAGGATCTGTACATAGAGCTTGACTACACTGTAAAAGACTGGTTGATTGAGAAATACTATCAACCGGCATACGGTGCAAGGCCTATGAGAAGAGCTATACAGAAAGAAATTGATGACCAGCTTTCTGAGGAGATCTTAAAGGGCAGCTTTAAAAACATCAGCAAACTGCGGATAGTGTTACGGGACAATGCACCGGCGTTTACAGAGGCAGAGGATTTAGAGTTTGCTGCCATAGACTTAGGAGGAGTTAATTAAAGTGATACATGAAATATGCAAAGGTAAGCGCAATTAGATGAAAACATCAAAGGCTTTGATACTTGGGGTGTTAATAGTGGCTGCGGTTGTTGTCTTACAGCTTGGCAAGAAAAAGGGACAGGTAGCAAACATAAACATGGTAGAGGGCACAACGGTACCAGCTTTTACATTTACCGACTCAGGCGGCAAAGCGGTAACCTATGATGCGTTCAAAGGAAAGCCCTTAATAATTAATTTCTGGGCAACATGGTGTCCCTCTTGCAAGGATGAAATACCGTCTTTGCAAAGTTTTTACAATGATGAGAAATCCGGCCAGAACGTAAACATAGTGACCGTCTTATTCAGAGATGATATGTCATCGGCACAGAGTTTTATGAAAAAGCATAAGTATGACTTTCCGGTTTATACGGATTCAAGCGGTGCAGCCCGTTCATTTGGGCTTACCGGAGTGCCTGAGACCTATCTGATAGATAAAAACGGAATTGTAGTTAGACGTATACTGGGGCCTCTGGACTGGCAGACCTCATCAGGAAAAGAGCTGCTTAGTGAATTGCTAAGCCGGATATAATTGCCTCCATCCGGGGAATCTGAACAGGGGGTTTTGTTCGCCGGTCTTCTATACGCTCACAATACGTATCTTGAGCAGGCAGAGGAGTTATTAACTGCTGAGTTTGGTCAGATTTCCATTGAATCTGATGAAACTCTATGGGACCATTCAGTTTATTATGCCAATGAGCTTGGCTCGCCCATAAAGAGGCGTTTTGTTTTTTTTGACAATTTAATAAGCACCGGATTAATTGCAGAAACTAAGTTAAAGACAATCGCAATTGAGAAAGCGCTTTCAGTTGACAGCAGTAGAAAAATAAACATAGACCCGGGCTATTTAACCCTTGCCAAAGTGGTGCTGCCAACAACCAAAAACCGTGCACACAGGATATATCTAAAAAACGGAATATATGCCGAGACAACTTTAATCTATTTGAGGGATAACTTCAAACCATATCTTTTCACTTATACGGATTTTACAAAGTGTGAGACTCTTAAGCTTTTAAACAAAGTGCGTAAATTGTTTAAAGATAAATTCTTAGGAAAATGACATTAATACAGAAAAATTACGTTGCCAAATCACCTATTGTTATCAATATGTTATCTGATATATCTTTATGCTCCTTTTTAAGAGTGGCTCTGCCCTTCCCCTGAAACCCCACTCCCCTGAAACACGGTGTTTGTTGCTCCAACGTGGGGTTTAACAAATTCTTGCAAAATAATACAAAAAACATATAAAATAAAGCCTGTGGAAAACATTAATCATTACATAGCAGACTGTGTTTATTTTAGTTCTGCTATGACAGAACATTAACATGCAAAGAACCCACAAGCGTATATTCGTAAACAAATACTAAGGTAAGGGGAGACGAAACTATGAGGCAAAAAAGTAAATCTGTAGAGGATATTAAAAAACGGGTAATAGCTCGTGAAAGATTTGAGGCAACGGAGGCTATCGAATTAATCAAAAGTCTTAAAAAGGAAAGGGTCTTTTGGCTAGCCAGAGAAGTGCTTGAAATTGCACAAACTGAATTATCAAAGTTGGACCCATCTAATGAAAAAGACAAACTATCTTTAAAATTAGCTCAACAACTTGCCCTTTGTACTTACAAAGACCCAGATTTGGCAAATGATTCAAAGTTTGACGATACTATAAAAATTCTTACTGACAATTGTGACCTTAAAAATACAAAAAGTCAGGAAACACTTGGAATAGCCGGAGCAGTTTATAAATACAAATGGCTGACAGAAGCTAATAAAAGTATCCTTGAACTTTCATTGGCATATTATATGCGCGGATATAAACATGGTGTTGAGAAAGACTACGGATATACGGCTATTAATGCAGCTTTTGTCCTTGATGCTCTTGCCTATATAGAGGAAAGAACTGCCCAAAAAGCAGAAACCTCAACTGAGACTGCCGAAAACAGACGCAAAAAAGCTGATGAGATTCGTAATGATATAATCAAAACACTTCCAGATTTACCTTCAAAACAAGGTAATGAGTTTTTAAACAATGACTGGTGGTTTTTAGTAACAATTGCTGAGGCTTATTTTGGCCTGGAATGCTATGATGATGCGCGTGAATATTTTAAGAGAGCTAAAAAGATCAAAGAAGAGCTTGACTGGGAATATGAATCAACAGCAAAGCAACTCGTTTCTTTAGCGCGTTTTAAGGGTATAGATATAAGCCCGGATGATAAAACAAAAGCTTGGGTAGTTTTAGAAGATTTTCTTGGTGATAAAACGGCTGTAAAGTCCGTATTCATAGGTAAAGTAGGGCTTGCCTTATCAGGCGGCGGGTTTCGGGCATCTTTGTTTCATATCGGGGTTTTGGCTAAACTTGCAGAGTGTGATCTTTTAAGACACGTAGATGTTATATCATGTGTGTCCGGTGGTTCGATAATAGGCGCACATTACTATCTGAAGCTCCGCAATTTACTTCAAACAATGCCTGATAGCAAAATTGATCGTGATGACTATATTAAGATAGTACACGAAATAGAGGATGAGTTTCTTACAGGTGTACAGGCAAACATTCTAAAAAAAGCTGTAACTTATAAATTGACAAACATAACAAAATCACTAACTGAATGTTTAGGAGAGATGTACGAGAAACAAATATTTTCAAAAGTTAAAGATGGAAAAAATGATAAAGAGCGATGGATTAATGACTTAGTTGTAACGCCATTAGATGCTACAGGGGTACCTCAGGAGAATTTTAATCCGAAAGATGGAAATTGGCTGCGAAAAGCAAATGTGCCGATTCTCATACTTAACACAACTGCCCTGAATACTGGCCATAATTTCCAATTCACTGCTACATGGATGGGAGAACCACCAGCAGGGATTGACTCAGAAGTTGACGCCAATTACAGGTTAAGACGTTTGTATTATGAGGATGCACCTCCAAAATACCAGAAATTCAGTCTTGGCCGTGCTGTTGCAGCCTCAACTTGCGTACCTGCCGTATTTGAACCTATTGAGCTAAAAGATTTATATAAAGACAAGGTGGTACGTCTTGTGGATGGTGGAGTTAACGATAATCAGGGAAGCGCCTCGTTACTAGAGCAAAATTGTACTGTCTTAATTGTCAGTGACGCAAGCGGGCAAATGAGTTCAGAAGATACGCCTGCCGGCAACCCAATATCAGCAGGCATGCGCTCAAACAGCATCCTTCAGGCACGCCTTCGAGGCGCTCAATTTGATGAATTGTATGCAAGAAAACACTCATCTTTGTTACAAGGATTACTGTTTTTACATTTGAAAAAAGAACTCGAGGCGGATCCTGTTGACTGGATTGGCTGTGAACTTCCCTCAGAAAAGAAAACTAAATCACCACTAACTTCTTATGGTATAAACAAAGAGTGTCAGGAGTACCTCTCAAATATTCGAACTGATCTTGACTCATTTAGTGATATCGAAGCCCACTCTCTGATGACAAGCGGTTATCTCATGACTGAAAAGATGATGCCAGATGACTTTAAGGACTTTACAGACAGGTCGGTTGCACGTACTAATTGGAGGTTTCTTGAAAAAGGCATGGCGATATGTAATAAAGATGTAGATAATAATATTAAAAAAGAGTTGAAAGAAGCAGCAGACCACAATCTCATAATATTGAAGATTATGAAAAAATTTAACTCACTTTTTTCATGGATTTAAACACATTAACACGCTGATAGTGTTAACAGTATAAATTGACTCATGTTGACAGCAGCCAGCTGTGTTTATAACAGGCTGCTGTCTGCTTTATCAGGGCAGCTCTGCGTATTGCATTATATTATATTAATCTGCTAATATCTGAGATACTTTTTGT
>JADFYB010000180.1 GCA_015233245.1 Nitrospirota bacterium
AGAATTTTCCACCTGAAGTAAATGCCGCCTCAACGCGGGTATATGAGCGTGCGTGTTATTGGGTTAAGTGGGGATATGACGTAACTGTGATAACCTGTGCTCCCAATTTTCCTCAAGGACGGCTTTATCCGGGGTATAAAAACAAATGGCATCAGGTTGAGTTCATGGATGGAATACGGGTGGTTAGAGTTAAAACCTTCATCAGTAAAAACGAGGGTGTTGCGCTTAGAACGCTGGATTTCCTCTCTTATAACGTAACAGCTGTGGCAGCCGCCCTTTTTGAAAAGAAACCGGATGTCGCAATTTCAACGTCTCCGCAGTTTTTTGCAGCAGTGGCCGGATGGATGGTGTCAGAGGCGCGCAGAATACCGTTTATCTTTGAACTTGGCGATCTGTGGCCTGCCTCAATTGCCGCCGTAGGAGTCATGAAAGGCGACAATGCGCTTCTAAAAATGGTTGAAAAGCTAGAGCTACACCTCTATGACAGGGCGGCTCATGTGGTCTCTCTTACAAACTCGTTTAAAGAGGATTTAGTAAGGAGAGGCGTTCCAGATGACAAAATAACTGTGGTAATTAACGGCGTGGATTTGCCCCGTTATGCTCCTATGCCAAAAGACCCAGAGCTTCTCTCTACACTTCATCTTGACGGGAAATTCGTGGTTGGCTACATTGGCACACAGGGCGCTGCCCACGGTCTTGAAAACATAATTGAGGCAGCTAAAATCCTAAAAGACCACTATGATGATAACATATGTTTTCTCTTTGTTGGAACAGGCTCAGAGCATGAAAAACTTAAAGCAAAAGTTGAGCAATTTAATCTTTCAACTCATGTGCTCTTTGTGCTGCCAAAACCCAAAACTGAGATGCCCAAATACTGGAGTCTCTGTGATTTGGCTCTAATTCATCTAAAAAACTCACCGGTGTTTAAAACCGTGATACCGTCAAAAATGTTTGAAGCTATGGGGATGGGCTTGCCACTTCTGGTAGTCTCTCCAAATGGTGAAGCCAGCTCAATTGTAGAAAGAGAAGACTGCGGACTGTGGTGTCCTGCAGGAAAGCCCCAGATATTATGCGACAAGATATTGTTTCTAAAGGAAAACTCTGCAAAGCTCAAAGATTTCTCAGCTAAGAGTCTTGATGCCTCAAAAAGATATTCGAGAGAAACACAGGCTAAAAAAATGATAGAAGTGATAGAAAACATTGTAAACTCAAGATACTCCATTCAAAACAGGAGGCTAAACTAATGAGACTACGCAGGGTCTTAGTGACAGGAGCTAACGGATTTATTGGCCGGGCAGTATGTCCTTATCTGGAAAATGCGGGGTTTAACGTAAGGGCTGCTGTAAGAAATATTGACGACGGTGCCAGAGAAATTCTGCCTGATGTCAAAGACTTTTGCGAAATAAAAGACATCGGCCCGGATGCAGTCTTTGGAAATGCCTTAAACGGAGTTGATGCTGTTGTACACCTTGCAGCAAGAGTTCATGTTATGAAAGAATCGGCAATCGATCCGCTTGTTGAGTTTAGGAAAGTAAATACCATTGGCACAAAACGTCTGTATGAGGAGGCAATGGCTAACGGAGTAAAGAAGTTTATCTTCATAAGCACAGTTAAAGTAAATGGTGAGAAAACAACCGATAAACCATTTACGGAACATGATATGCCTCGTCCTCAAGACTCCTATTCAGTATCAAAATTTGAAGCCGAGGAGATCCTCACAGAACTTGGTAGATATGACTCGCCTACGGCGGTAACCATACTGCGCATCCCGCTTGTCTATGGGCCGTTTGTTAAAGGAAACTTCCTCAGGCTTCTTAAAATAGCCTCTAAAAACATTCCACTTCCCCTCAAAAGCGTCAACAACCGCCGAAGCATGTTGTATGTGGGCAATCTTGCAAGCGCCATTGAGGCCTCTATACACGATTTAAGCGAGCAAGTTAAAACTTACATGGTTTCTGACACTGTGGATGTTTCAACACCAGAACTTATCACCATGATTTCAAAGGAGATGGGCAAGGTCCCCATTCTGTTACCCTTTCCTGTCCCGCTATTGCGGCTGGCCGGTACATTAACCGGTTTTAGTGATGAGCTTGATAGGCTCCTTGGCTCTCTCACTGTTTCCACGTACAGGATAAAGCTTGATCTTAACTGGAGCCCTCCATATGATATCTCTTACGGTATAAGGGATATGGTACAGTGGTTTACCCGCAGAGCTGGTGCAGATTAGGCTAAATCAATGTTATTTTATGCTTCTGTAGCAATAGCTTTCCTTTTTGCCTGCTTAATATGGAAACAAGGATTTAGATTCTCACTTGTTGACATACCTAACGCAAGGAGTTCTCACGTGCATCCTACGCCAAGAGGCGGCGGGCTTGGTATTGCTGTTGCTGTTTTAACCTGTGGGCTGCTCACAACCGATAACCATTGGTTGGTGCTCATAGTATTTGCAATGGGAATTCTTGGCTTTTTAGAGGATATATTTAGTTTATCTACAGTGTTGCGGTTAATAGTTCAACTAATACTTTCAGTATTGATGGTTTATTTCACTCTTAACATCCCACACACACCAATTGAAATTCTGCTATTTATTTTTTGGTGCATTTTTCTAACAGCCACTGCAAACTTTTACAACTTTATGGATGGGATAAACGGCATAGCCGGAGTTACAGGAGTAATAGGGTTTCTCTTTATGGCAATATATGCGCTTTTAGGTGCAATGCAATTCGATACCGGTCTCCTTGCAGTGATACTTTGCGGAGCTTGTGCAGGGTTTCTGCCACTTAATTTCCCTAAAGGAAGGGTGTTTATGGGTGATGTAGGAAGCCTCCTTCTTGGCTTTGCATATGCTGCGATGGTCATGAAAATGTCAACATCTGTTGGCATATTTATATGTCTCACAATGTTTCTTTTCACTTTTTATGCAGATAGCTTTGTGACAATTTTCTATCGTATAAATTTAAGAGAGAATTTGACACAAGCTCACAGACGCCACCTGTACCAGTACATGAGTAACGAGCTTGCCATGCCACACTGGAAAGTGACAATACTCTATGGCACCATACAAATCGTTGTCAGCTTTACTGCTCTGTTTACGATAAGAAGTACGTTATTGTGGCAATTTAGCCTTTTGGGTGGATTTTCCCTACTTTTTATTGCTTCATATTATCTGATAAAGAGGATTCCCCCAAAAAAATCTTGACTCATCATGATAGAGTCTTCTCATCATGGGCAAGAAGGGTAGATACTAAAGTGTGGTAGTTCTCTAAAACTGTATGCCTAACTTTTCTTTTAATTCCTGATGGCCGATCCATTTCTTGTTTTTTAATTTTGTTTCAACACCTGAATAATAATCATCTCTGTCCTGCTCAATTTCTTTGTATTTAAGATATTCTTTATAGTCCATTATTACAGCAACTGGTTTTGTGTCTTGTTCAATTATCTGGGTTTTTATCATCTATATGCCCCCTTTCTGTGTTTAATCTCATAAATTAACATATTCATCCCATCATCTTCAAATATAATCCTGTAGCTGCCGACACGAAGTCTTTAAAATCGCCCAATTTTCCTTTAAGTATTTTTATGTCAAATTTCTCCGCCTGTTTTTCTGCACAGGTCTCAATTGTCTTGATTATCGCCTCGGCACTTTTACTGTCTCCTTTATGGATTTTGGTTAACTGTTTTGCCGATTTTTCAGAATATTTTATATTCACTTTCCTGTTCTATTATACTATCTTCAGGTATTTTAAGGTCAGATATTCTTTAAGCCATCACACATCATGGTTTTATTTCAATAACTCTGCAGCAGACTTAAATAAGGTTATAGCAACGGAACTCAATTTTCTATACCGTATTTCGTGAATATTTTTTCCCTTGACAATTTTTTCAATGTGTGATAAATTTGCCACATCACGGGCAGGGAGAGAGTGCAGTAAGCGTTTATGTTTTATAGTTCTCTAATGGTTAATGAAGGAGATTGTGTCAAAACCCTGTTTAATTTTACGATTGTTGCAAATATCTAATTAGGAGGAGTATAATAGAACATGGGAGTAACATTACCGATAGAGATATATGAGGCATTTGAAAAGACACTCGGGAAAGAGGATGCAAAGGCTGTGGTTAAGGGGCTTGAAGCCACGATTTCAGACAACGCTGAATATAAGTGGAAAACAACCAAAGAGGAGCTTCTAAACGATTTAGAAAAGCGATTTGCAACAAAAGCCGACCTGCAATTGGTTGAGACAAGACTTGAATCCAAAATGAGATTGCACTTTTTTATCATTCTTTTCGTTATAATTCTGACTAACCCACGTGCACTTGACCTTATCGCTAAGCTCTTAGGCCTCGCTAAGTAAACCTGACACAAATATCAACTGAATGAACCTCCCCGCCGCAGAGCAGCGGGGTATCCACATCCTCAGCCACATATTTTACGCCGCAAGCGGCGGGGAATAAAACCCCAAGAGATTTAAGAACAGTACTACTTTCCCTGTTTTTTTCAGTGAGAGTTTAAACCTTTTCATTGGCTCTCACGACGAAGTCTATTAAAAGGGACAGATTAAGGCGACCGTGGACTTTTCTTTCCTTTACCTACCAGATTTGATTAAAAACCAGTATTAAAAAATTTCATACCAAACATTTTTTTGATTCTTTACCATTCACTTAAAAATATTTTAAACTATTACCATGATAGAAACCGTAACAGAGTTAAACCCTGAAATCGAACGTATCAAAGAGATGCTCCCCGGGCTTTCCTCTGAGCGTATTAGAGAAGTGTCTGATTTTATAGCGTTCCTTGCCGAAAAAGAACGTAAACATCAGGCTTTTGTTGAGGAAACACTTGCCGCTGAAGCCGATCCTGATTACGTTGTTTGTAATTCGGCAAAAGAACTTATGGAAGCTATCCTTAATGCCGATGATGATTAAGGCTAAAAAATCTTTCCTTAAAAAGGCTAACTTTTAAAGAAAAACCCAAACCTTAAGACTCCATACATACATTTTACAGAGAAAATAACATCAGACCCTTTTGACGCTTCCCTTAAAACCCATGCTCTATCTGCTAACTTAAATGGCAAATACGCCTGCTCTGTTACCCACGACATCCGAATTATTTTCAAATTAACGCAAGACACTGTTCATCTTCTCAACATCGGTTCTCACGATGAGATTTATTAATATTGCCAAATAATTTTTTCTTGATACATTTTACCTTCTGGTAAGCGTGCGCATGCGAAAATTATTTTACAGAAAAGGTGTGGTATTATAAACAATCAAGCATGAAAGGGAGGTTATCGATATGATCACAACAATTAAAGCCCGCATATCACACGGAGTAATAGAGCCTCTGGAGGAAATAGATTTTCCGGAAGGGAAAGAAGTGTTTATTACCATTACTGAAATTCCCGCCAGTAATGAAGTTGTTGATTTAAACAAAGCTGACATTTGGGAAAATGACCAGTTATTCACACTTGGTGGAATAATCAATAGTGGATTAGGAGATCTGGCAGAAGAACATGATAAGTATCTCTACTGTCAAAAAGATAAGTAACGGGATATGCGTATCGTTTTTGTTGATACTAGTGCGTTGTGGCATTTTTTGATAAGGCTGACCAGTATCATGCAGCAGCCTTAGAGAAAATGGAAATTATTAAAAGAACGCAATTAACGCTTCTGCTGACTGATTTTGTCTTTGACGAGACGATTACTGCTATTGCCAATAAAACTAATCACAAAACAGCCGTTAGAATGGGAGAGTTTCTTTTAAGCAGTAATATCGTAGAGTTTGTCTGGCTTACAGAAGCGCTCAAAAAAAGAGCGTGGGAGTACTTCAAAAAATATACAGATAAGATTTATTCTTTTACAGATTGTACGAGTTTTGTACTGATGGAAGCCAGAGGATTGCAGTATTATTTTTCTTTTGATGAAGATTTTAAAAGAGCTGGGTTTATTGAGTTTACTTGCTCGATTTGATAAAAAACCACTATTAAAATTTTTCATACCTAACATTTTTTTCTTGACTTATTTTTTTACATATGCTAAAGTCTCTTCAACGACTGGCAGGGAGAGGGGGCAGTAAGCGTTTATGTTTTATAGTTCTCTGAAAAAGAATCAATTAAGCAGTACATCTATCTATCTATCTATCTATCTATCTATCTATCTATCTATCTATCTATCTATCTATC
>JADFYB010000181.1 GCA_015233245.1 Nitrospirota bacterium
GTAAAGATAACGGCACAAGCGGTCCAGGCGGAAATAATAACGTAATTGGGTATTAGGATATTTGTTTGAAAAAACTGTCGGACACTGCCTCTGTTAAATGGGCAGTTGTCCGGCGGTTGTAAAAAAATAAAACCATCATGAGATTAATTTAAATGTAACCCACTTTTAATGCAATTGTAACATCAGATAATCTATAATACACACCGATGGCTAATTTATGCTCATTTTGTGGCGACTCAGTTGATTTGCAGAAACATCTTAGAATATAATATCGCCAGAGGTTAAGGAGCTGATGAAACAGGAGATGGACATAGAAGTTAAAGGACTAAATTTCTATTACTCAAAAAGCGTCAAGGCGCTGAAAGATGTGACATTTCCGATATACAAAAACACAGTAACGGCGCTGATTGGGCCCTCAGGATGCGGCAAGACAACACTCCTGAGGTGTTTTAACCGCATGCACGACCTCTACCCCGGTTGCAGATACGAGGGTGAGATAGCTTTTAACGGAATGGATATTTTGGCTAAAGACATAGACCTTATAGATTTGCGATGTCAGATAGGAATGGTGTTTCAGAAACCGACGCCGTTTCCAATGTCAATTTTTGAAAACATTGCTTATGGACTAAAATTGCGCGGAATAAACAAAAGAAGCGAGATGGCGGAACACGTGGAATCAGCCCTGAGACAGGCAGCACTGTGGGATGAGGTAAAGGACAAGTTAAATGAAAGCGCCTACGCAATATCCGGCGGCCAGCAGCAGCGCCTTGTCATAGCGCGCTCTCTTGCGGTTAAGCCTAAGGTGCTGCTCTTTGATGAGCCTACAAGCGCCCTTGACCCTATTTCAACTTCAAAAATAGAGGACCTTGCAATTTTATTGAAAAAAGAGGTTACAATTATCATAGTGACACACAACATGCAGCAAGCTGCGAGAATTTCAGATTACACAGGATTTATGATGCTTGGGGACCTTATCGAGTATAATAAAACTGATACGGTGTTTACAAACCCGTCAAATAAGTTGACAGAGGATTATATAACGGGAAGGTTCGGATAATGCCAATACGTGATGATGAGTTAAAATCTCTGAAAGATATGATTCTTAAGATGGCTTCTCTGGTGGAAAGCGCTATAAGGGACTCGGTACGTTCTCTGATAGAAAGCAATGCCGATTTAGCCCAATCCGTGATAGAAAACGACCACATAGTAAACGCTCTTGATGTTAATATTGATGAGGAATGTATCCGCCTCATAGCCAGACGCCAGCCAATGGGCAGAGACCTCCGGTTTTTAACAACAGGAATGAAAATCACAACAGACCTTGAGCGAATAGCTGACCATGCGGTAAATATAGCCGAGAAATCCATCAAACTTATGGAATCGCCGCAGATAATGAGTTACTCAGAAATATCACGGATGAGGGAAATCACCCAGATGATGGTTAAAGACGCTATTGACTCTTTCGTAAACGAGGATAAAGCCCTCTCTGTGGCCGTAATCAACAGAGATGACGAGGTAGATGACCTCAACGATACGATTATTGACGGGCTGCTCTCTATTATGACCCATAATCCCGACAGCATAATTCAGGCATCGCAGTTGATTTATATTTCAAGGAATCTGGAGCGCATTGCCGATCATTCAACAAACATATCAGAGGTAGTAATATACATGGTGGAGGGCAAAATAGTCCGCCACATGGCAGATATCTCGCATCTAAAGACCTAAACAGGCGTGAGGTTTTTACTCATCGATTTGGAGGTTTTATGTATTTAAAGGAGAGCGAGTTTGCGGAGCTTAAGGGTAAAATCCAGCAAATGGGCGTACTTGTTGAGGATGCCGTAAGAAACTCCGTTATATCTTTGCTTGAAAGAGACGTAGAACATGCCAAAAAGATCAGGGATGGCGACGTTATTATAAACACCTTTGATAATGAGTTGGATGAGTATTGTATAAAACTAATAGCGCTCAGACAGCCAGTAGCCAAAGACCTGCGCCTGATTACAACTGCTATGAAGATCACAACAGACCTTGAACGAATAGCCGATAATGCTGCAAATATAGCCAATCGAACTGTCGAACTTGCCGAGGAAAGATACATCGCCGCACACATAAGTTTTCCAATTCTAAGAGACATCACGTGCGGCATGGTCAGAGATGCGGTTGAATCTTTCGTAAAAGAGGATAAATCGCTTGCCTTTGACGTTATGTCTCGTGACAAAGAGGTGGATACAATAAATGAGAAAGTTCTCCACGACCTTATCACTATGATGTTAAACGACTGTGATTCATCAATCCCTGTTACAAAGCTAAGTTACATTTCAAGGTACCTTGAAAGAATCGGAGACCATGCCACAAACATTGCTGAGATGGTGATTTATATGATAGAAGGGCAGATGATTAAGCACAAAGCTGATAAAGACTCTTTTAACATAAATGCCTTAAATCAATAGTCTATGTCACGTGTGGTAGTGATAGGGGGCGGGCTTGCAGGCTCTGAAGCCGCATGGCAAGCAGCGAGGTTTGGCGTATCTGTGACCTTATACGAAATGAGACCGGCTGTACAGACCGAGGCACACAGGACAGGGTTTTTGGGTGAGCTTGTGTGCTCCAATTCATTACGCTCCGCTTTGCCAGATACCGCACACGGTTTGCTTAAACAGGAACTCACCATGTTTGGCTCTCTCATTATGGAGGCAGCAAGGCAAAACTCCGTGCCTGCCGGTTCCGCACTGGCAGTTGACAGAGCTCTGTTTGCCAAGTACATAACAGAAGCTATTGAGTCAAATCCACAAATAGAGGTCATAAGACAGGAGTGTACGGAGTTATCAAAGCTCAGTCCGATAGATTCTGACGGCTCTCCAATTGTCTATGTTTTAGCCACAGGGCCCCTTACTTCTCAGTCAATGTCAAATAGTTTGGCTCAGATTTTAGGCCATGACTCACTGTTTTTCTATGACGCTATTGCTCCGGTAATTGATGCCGAGACGATTGATTACTCAAAAGTGTTTAGTGCCTCGCGCTATGGTAAAGGTGGCGACGATTATATAAACTGTCCGATGGACAAGGAGTGTTACCTTACATTTTATGACGCATTGGTTAGTGCCGATAAGGTAAATGTCAGAGATTTTGAGGACAATAAAGTGTTTGAAGGCTGCATGCCGATAGAGGTAATGGCCTCCCGCGGAATAGACACGCCGCGCTTTGGCCCAATGAAGCCCGTTGGCCTCATTGACCCTGAAACCGGTAGATCCCCCTACGCTGTGGTGCAGCTACGGACGGAAAATAGCGAAAAGAGCGCCTTTAATATGGTAGGGTTTCAAACCAGAATAAAGTATCCTGAACAGCAGAGGATATTCAGGATGATTCCGGGGCTGCAAAATGCAGAGTTTCTCCGTTTTGGCAGTGTTCACAGAAATACCTACATCAACTCCCCTGCGCATCTGACCACAGAGCTAGCAATAAAGGGACATGAGCACATACTTGTTGCAGGACAGATTACCGGCGTTGAGGGCTATCTTGAGTCAACTGCAATGGGACTTTTTGCCGGTATCACTGCAGCAAGGAAAGTTAGAGGGTTTTCGTTTGTCACTCCTTCTGAAACAACGTCTATCGGCGCACTTATTACATATGTGACTACAGAGAAGACACACGGCGATTTTCAGCCATCCAATATAAATTTCAGCCTCTTTCCCCCTCCGGAGGTTAAGACTAAAGACAAAAGCATGCGGCGGAAATTGATTGTGCAACGGGCGCTTGCGGAGATTGATGGGTTTATTAAAACAGCATATAGATGATTTTCTAAGATACATGGCCGTAGAGGTAAATGCCTCCGAGCACACTCTGAGGGCATACAGTAAGGATCTTGAAGAGTTTTTAAAAATCACCGAAAAAACTGACGCCGAAGATACCGACCTATATGATATAAGGGGGTTTGTCGCTTCTCAGAGCCGGGCCGGGCTTGCAAAGTCAACTGTAGCCAGAAGACTTGCAACAGTTAAGTCATTTTATAAGTATCTCAGAGCTCAGGCAGTTGTGGACAACAATCCAACAAGACTTGTTCCTACTCCAAAAGCGCCCCGTCCGCTTCCAAAGTTTTTAAGCGTGGATGACATCTTTAACATGATAGAAAAAACCGCAGGAATGGGGTTTATAATGGCAAGAAACAGGGCAATAATTGAGCTTTTTTATTCAAGCGGTCTAAGAATCAGCGAGCTTACCGGCAGTAACATGGAGGATATAAACCTAAATCAGGGGCTTATAAAGGTCAAGGGAAAAGGAAAGAAGGAGCGAATCGTGCCGGTTGGGGAGCCAGCAGTTAAGGCCATAAAGATTTATCTGATAGAACGTTTGCTGATTAAAAAGGCAAAAGCAGACACTATAAAAAAAGGCACGCCAAAAAAAATCACAGAGGATGATGCAGGGGCGCTTTTTTTAAACTCGGGGGGCAGAAGATTAACGGTGAGGCATATCAGGCGGGTAGTGGTAAAATTTGCCCGTCTTATCGGTATTCAAGGAAAGATGGGTCCTCACACATTAAGACACACCTTTGCAACACATTTACTTCATGGCGGAGCAGATCTCAGGGTGATTCAGGAGCTTCTTGGCCACTCTTCACTCTCTACCACACAGCGCTACACACATCTGGACATCGAACACCTGATGGATACATATGACAAGAGCCACCCGCTTGCTAAGTGAAAAAACGCTGATGTTCGGATGTTTTATATGTTCTTCCCTAAAAACTCCTTCAATTCGTCCACAGAACCGGCTTTCTTAATAAGATTTTTAAACTCTTCTAATTTATCTATAGTATTTATAGCTCTAACTATGTTCATCAGCTCAAGAGCGGCTAACCCGTATTTAAGTTCAAGTCCTAATTCAATCCCCTCAAGTAACCCATCACGCTTACCCTCAATTAAACCCTCCTCCTTACCATCCAAATAAAGCACATCTTTTGTTATGTCTATGGTTACTGGCATTTTCTTAACCTCCCTTTTTACGGATTCTGTCAAATTCCGTAGCCTTGACAGGGTTAATAATTTTAAAACATAGTCTTTTCTTTCCTCAAGTGGCAATTCATATAATTTCGTAAGAATTCCCATTATTGTACCGTCGGCATTTTCTGTCTTATACCAGTAGCAGTCAGAAGTATAACAAGGCGGCAAGGAGAAAGCGACGGAGGCGTTTAGTACGTTGAGGAGCTTTTGACGCATGCCAACGAAGTTAGGCGGTTGAATGCAACTCGGTATTACATAGTATTGATAAAACATTGTTAGCAGGGTCATCACTTTCAAGCAACTCACGGCAATCAATATCTCTTATGTCTATTATTTTGTACTTGAAATGCAGACCCGGCATATTTATTTCGTTTTGCATATTTAGTTTCCCATCACCTACGTATAAAACCAATTGATGAACAGGTGCCCTGTACTCGCAGTATATCAGATGTAAATATCCCAGTTCCCTGCAATCCATGTCCTTATCGTTTTGGGCTTGCATTTCCACGTGGAATATTGAGTTATCGGGAAGCTCCAAAAGCAAATCGGGCTGTCTGTATTTAATCTCAGGAAATTGCACGTCCAGAAACTTTGCCGTCTCAAATCCAGTCAGGATCTTCATGAATTTTCGTGGCAAAGCTTTCAAAATACTCTTGAGAGTAATATCGTAATACTGCTGCACTCGACCTCCCACGCTATAGTTTCATTATAATAACATTTTTTACTACTTTTGTAACACATTAAAAATATTAGAAAATTTTGCTTGACATTACTCTTTTACTTCGCTTACTATCCATTCAAAGAGTTTCAATAAGTTTTTTTTCGGGAGGGAGAGGATATGTTGGTTTGTAAATTACTGAGTGTAAGTTTTAGTGGCATAGTTTTTGCCTCTCTCTTATAACATACCATATAATAAGAAACTCTCTCTTCCGATTTAAACAATCTTCTCTTAATTTTCATTCTGTTGCATACATAACCTCTCTTCAGTCTATCCAGTTCAAAAAGCTTGTGGAGGATATATAATTAATGAATAATAAAAATATTTCTGAACAATATTCAAACAATATAATTCCTTTTT
>JADFYB010000182.1 GCA_015233245.1 Nitrospirota bacterium
GGGCATTTAAAGAGGGCAGGGGTTTCTTTGGAGTTAGGGACATGGCCGGACATGTCCGTGAATGGTGCAATGACGGGTATTGTCCTGAGGCTTACATGTATTTAACGTCGGAGAAGGGAGACCCAAGGTGGCCTGAAAAGGGCACAGAGAAGTGTCTGCGCGGAGGCGGCTACCGAAGCCTGCACTATGAGGCCAGATGCAGTTTCAGAGGGCACAGCGCCAAAGACAAACAGGAGCCGGATATCGGATTCCGAATTGTCAGAGTCAAAAGCGGCAGCGGGAGATCATGAAAGAGGTAACTGTGTGTTCATTCAGAGATTTTTTGCTTACCGAGGGGATTGTTGATACCGAAGTTCTGGATAATTACCAAAGCGAGGCACTCAAAAAAGGTGTCACTTTGTTTAAACTTGTTGTCGAGAAGGAGGCGGTGCATCAAAATGTTGAAAACTTTTTAATTAAGACATCCAAATGTCTCGGCTGTAAGTATTTTTCCCTCAAAGACGATTTAAGAACTAAAATGGAAATTCCGGAAAATGTCTCTAAATCTTTGTTTATCTGCACGGAGGTTGTGCCTCTTAAGCAGTCACATAAGGGGGGAAACGGAAAAAGAGTTCTCGATGTTGCAGTTAAAGACCCGTTTAATATTCAGATAAGAGACCTTATGGCTCAATCTTTGCCTGAGTTTAAAATAAACTGGCACATAGCACATCCAACAGTAGTGGACTATGCGGTAAAGTATCTGAAGTCACTGCGCCCGGATATGGGACAAAAGGACATAATACCGGTGGATTTTACCTCTGGTAAGGCTGCAACACTTCAACTTCACATAGAGAGCGCCTCTGTTCCTGAGATGATTAACTGGTTTCTGTTTAGGGCTCACGAAATTCGCGCCTCTGATATTCACATAGAGCCAGGGGAGAGTATTCTAATTATTCGTTTAAGGGTGGATGGCGTGCTTATTGAGGAGGCCTCGATGCCAATGGAGTTACACCCGGAGCTCACCTCCCGTATAAAGATTCTTTCAGAGATGAACCTGGCCGAAAAAAGACTGCCTCAGGATGGCCGGTTTGAAGTACGAGTGCGGGAGGACAACATAGACCTCAGAGTGTCAACCTTTCCCACCGTGTATGGAGAAAAGGTGGTGATGAGACTGCTAAATAAGGACGCTCTTCAGCCCTCACTGGAAAGCATAGGGTTTGGAGGTGTTGACCTTGTACGTTTTAAACGGGCACTTAAAAACCCCTTTGGTATGATAATTATATCTGGCCCAACCGGAAGCGGTAAAACCACAACCCTATACTCAGCCCTAAACACGCTTCCCCTAGCCGATGTAAACGTGGTAACCGTAGAAGACCCGGTAGAATACAGGCTTACCGGCGTCCATCAATTGCAGGTTAAGGAAAAAATAGGACTGACCTTTGCATCAGCTCTTAGAACAATACTTCGACAGGACCCGGACGTAATACTGGTTGGGGAGACGCGTGATTCTGAAACTGCTGCTATATCGGTTAGAGCAGCGCTTACCGGACATGTAGTTTTGACCACCCTGCACACAAACGATTCCGTGGGAGTAGTGACAAGGCTGCTTGATATGGGAATTGAGCCGTATCTTTTAGCCTCGGCACTGTCTATGGCAATGAGTCAGCGCCTTGTTCGGATGGTTTGCTGGGACTGTCAGGAGACAATAAGCGGAGTTGAGGTTTTAGAGAGGCTGTTTGCCGGAGGTGTTACCGAGGAGCGCCTGAAAGAGCTCAACATAAATGTCAACACGGAGTCATTTTACGAATGGGGCAGAGGCACCGACTGTAAAAAATGCCGCAACACCGGCTACTTTGGCAGACACGCCGTGCTTGAGCTTTTTGAGGTGGATGCCCGCATGAAAAAAGTAATAGCCGAGATACCCTTTAATGAGGCAAAGCTTCGTCAGCTTGCCAAAGAACAGGGGATGAAAACTCTGATGGAACACGGGATACAGCTTATAGAGGAGCGCACGACAACGTTTGAAGAGTTGATAAGAGTACTTGGGGAACACCAGTAGAGTGCCATTAGGAATTGGAAAAGTTAAAAGCGGAAACCTTGTGTTGTTTACTGAGCAGCTTGCCGCTATGATTTCAGCACAGTTGCCGCTGTTTCAGGTTTTGGTTAATTTAGCGACTGAAACAATGGATAAAACCCTCAAAAAAGTCCTCAATGAGGCCGTTAGCAGGCTTGAGTATGGGCAGGATTTTGCAGAGGTTCTTGAAGATTACCCTGAGACGTTTGACGCTATATACGTCAGCATGGTTAAGGCCGGCATGAACTCCGGTAAGCTTGATTCCACACTTGAACACCTTGCAAAGTACATAAAACAAGTCCATGAGACAAAGGGAAAGGTGCTTGCTTCTCTTTCATATCCGCTCTTTTTAATTGGTGCGCTTGTTGTTCTCATTTTTGTTATGACTAAGTATATACTGCCTAATTTTAAGAAAATGTACGAAAACCTTGGTAGTAAACTGCCTACAGCAACTCAAATTCTTTTAAAGTTTATCGACTTTTTAGAAAAATGGGGCATATATGTATTCCTATTACTAATGGCGTGTTACGGCCTGTGGTTTTTATATGTCAACACCGTGCAGGGCAGGATTAACTGGGACAGATTTAAACTTGATATGCCAGTCATCGGGAGTCTTTTTTTTAGAGTGGTTCTGGCTCAATTACTTCACACAATGGCTGTGCTAATGAAAAGCGAGGTACCAATCGTAACATCTCTAACAATAGCAGCAGCGGCCTCAGGTAACAAGTACGTAGAGGCTTTGATTTTAGAGGCCTCCGAGGAGGTCAACCGCGGGAGAAGCCTTGCCGAGGCATTTCGTAACTGTAACATATTTCCAGGCATAGTGATACAGATGATTTCCTCCGGTGAGGAGGGAGGCACTTTGGAAAGGCTTCTGGCCTCGGCTGCCAACTACTATGACAAACAGGTTGAAATCAGGCTGAGGACAATCGTTTCTCTGATTAATCCGACTCTTACGGTTATTATAGGACTGGCAATTGCAGGCATAATGGTGGCGCTGTTTTCACCTGTGTTTGGTATGTCTGGTGCATTGGGCGGTGGCGGACATCAATAGGCACAACACATAAAATTCTAACAAAAATAAAGGAGGAACAAAATTATTATGAAAATGGACAAAAAAGGTTTTACTTTAGTAGAAATGATGGTCGTTGTTGCCATCATTGGAATTTTGGCGGCAATAGGGATACCGCAATATTTGAAATTCGTGGCGGAGGCAAAGACAACTGAGGCTATCGAATATTCGGGACGGCTTGCTCAGGCTATGAATGCTTATAAGGATATACATCAGGATTACCCTTTAACCAGCGGTCAGATAAGCGCTGTTAACATTAAATCGTTTCTGCCCCAACTTGATATGGACGGTTCGAGGAATTTCACTTATACAGCAACAGTAAATGGCACAGGTGATAATTTTTGTATAGAAGCACAATCAATTGTTACTGGTGATTTTTCTGGTAAATGTGTTTATTACATTTATGACATATCGGGCATAGGCAGCAGATCAATGATGGACGATGAACATTTCTTCAGAAAGGAATTCATAACTAAAGGGGCGCTAACAATAACAAATGCAAACCTTGGAACTCATCCGTGCACTCAATGCAAATGGTAATAAGAAATGAGGCATTTAAAATTAAATGACAGAATTTCAACCAGAGACGGCTTTGCACTTTACTCAGTGGTAGTGGTGACGATTTTGGTTATGCTGATTTTTAGCGGCTTAATCAGCCACGGCTATAATGTGGAGACCGAGAGTGTGCAGCAATCACTCTACAGGATGCAGGCTTACTGGGCAATGGTTGGCAGCCTTGAGTACTCCCTTGCCCGATGCCGTAAGGATAAGGATGCGGAATTTACAATGGATGCGTGCTACAATGCATCCAGTTTCCTAAACCTGTCTGTGGCGTATAATAACGAGATTACCTCCATGTGGCAGTATGACAGCTCAGGCACAAATCTGACCTATAATCCAATTGTGACTCTTGCAAACGCCGCCAGAGCGGGAGACGTTGTCACATTAAAATACACAAACACATCGGCAGCCAACAGCCAAACTCCGGCTCTGACGTTTCCCCCTTTGAGCGTCGGGATTGCAGTTGATAATTCAACTGGCTGGAACATAGTGGTTACCGCGTGGGAGAGGAAATAGTGCCCAATTCGGAAACCGGAGTTAAAAACATATTTAGCAGTTTCAAAGCTAAAATATTTGGAAAGACTGAGGCTGAGACCGAACAGGACGTAAATGAAGAGCCTCTAACCCTAACCGTTTATATTGGTGGAGCTTCATATCAGGTAGTTAGAACCGGTACTGAGTTTAGTGAACCCCCAAAGAGCGCCTCAAGTTATGATTTAAGCACCGATTTACCCAAAGATGTGCTCAGAAAGCTGATTCCCCAGAAGGCAAATATAAAGGTAAGGTATGTTTTTAGCAGACCGGAGGTGTATTTTAAGGTTTTTACACCAAAAACAAGACCTCTTAAAAAGGAGCAGGCAAAGGGGTTTTTCTCGTTTATTCCGCCTCCGGTTTCAATAGACTTCAGGCCTTTGTGGGAGGAGGCCAGAGCTACGGACGATTTCCACACGATAGTGGCTATGCCGGTTGAGCCGTTATTACGGATTGTAGAGAACATGAGCGACAAGGCTCTCAATTTGGAATCGCTTGTGCCGTTGCCATGTTCAGCGCTTTTGGCTTTTAAAGCAGGCATCATAGGAGAGGGCTCCGCATGTATTGTTTATCCAGAACATAATTGCACAACGGTAGCAATTGGTGCGCCTAGGGGTCCTTTTATCATACGCTCTTTTTTACCGGGTTGGGAAAGTGTAGTTAACGGGCTTATAGAAGCCGGAATTTCAAAAGCTGAGGCAATCAATGCGGTTTTAACCAAGCGAGAATTTTTTGGAAATTCGGCTTACTCTGATATCGTCAACCCATATAAGGTACAGGTCGAAAAGGGCATAGACGACACCCGAAATTTTTACACCGGGCAGATGGGAGGCAAGCTACCGGGGGGGTATCTGCTTTGCGGATATGAAAAACCAATGGCTCTTCTTAGCGCTGACTCTGTGACATTTGAGCCGCTTGCGCTGATTGCCAGAGAAACTGCGGCGACGCTCCCAAATCTTCTTTGCGGAACCGATGAGCCTTTATTTAGAAAAGGTGCTACTGTCTATGGTTATGATTCAGAGACAAACACGTTTAAAGAGATAGCAGAACCGGATAGAAGGATTACAAAACCCTCAAGACACAGAGTAACAAAGCTGAAAGAGAAAAAGGCAATCACAGTTGCCTTATTAATGGAAAAATTCAAAAACATAGCCAAAAATGCCGAGTCATTCGGTAAACTTTTTAAAGATAAGATTAAGTCACGAGGAGCAAAAGGCGTATCAGCAGTAAAATTTAGCGCCGCAGACATTATTACAAAAATTTCCAGAGCGTTGTCTGTTTTCCTTGTTTTATTTATCTTCTATGGTACGTACAAATATTTTACGCTCTGCTCTCAATATCGCAAAGAGATTCAAAATTACGAAAGTCTGCACGAGAGTGTTGATGTGCTGACTCACTCCATTAAGCATAATAAGGGCTCTGTTAAGCACTTTTGGACACAAAAGATACTTGCTATTGCAAGAAATCTGGATTTGTCTTTGTGGATTATGGACATTACGGTGGATGAATCCGGTAAAAAACAATCAAAGGACAAACCAGCAGCTGGCAACCCGCTAATTAAAAGAATACTGACCATAGAGGGAGCAGCTCTTCCCTCCATAGACGGCCATCTTAAGGATGTCGCTAATTTTATGGAAAAACTCGACAATGACACCACATTCATGGTAGGCATATCGAAAATTGAGTTTAAAGGACTCTCGCTTGAAAAATCCGATGATAAGGCCGTTCATTTCACAATAGATGCGATTTATGAGGGCGGAGTGCCTAAACCCAGGGGAAAAGACGATGCTAAACCTGACATGCCCTCCCTGCCTGAGACTATTCAGAAAACTCAGGAACATAACAAACAGGCTGAGGAA
>JADFYB010000183.1 GCA_015233245.1 Nitrospirota bacterium
GGACAGTTTTTGTATAGACAATTCTATCGGGTTATATGTGGTAGCCGATGGTGTGGGAGGCTCTCAGAGGGGAGAGCTGGCCAGCAAAATGGCTGTTGAGTCAATATGCGGTTACATCAGAGCAAAAGGCAACACTTTGTCTGAAAGTATTACAGGGCTGCTTTATGACGCCATAAAGAGAGCAAACCAGGAAATTTATGAATTGTCTTTGACCGATGACAGTTTAGCAGGAATGGCCACAACAGTGGTTGCAGCCCTTGTAAGAGAAGACAGGGTAGGCATTGCACACGTGGGAGACAGCAGGCTGTATTTGATACGAGGCGGTAACATTGAAGCTCTGACCGATGACCACTCACTGGTGGCAGAGCAGATAAGACGCGGGATACTTACAAAAGAAGAGGCAGATGAGGTGGGAATGAGAAATGTTATAACCCGGTCATTGGGCTTTACACCGGAGGTCGAACCGGACACCGATGAGATGACTATTTATGACGGGGATGTGCTTCTGCTTTGCTCTGACGGCCTTTACACAATGGTGCCGGAACGTGCTATTTTGCTTGTAGTTAACTCCTCTGACAACCCTGCTGAGGTAAGTAACAGACTAATCGGCTTTGCTAATAAAAAAGGCGGCAGAGATAACATAACCGTGATAGTTGGATACGTTTATAAGAAGAGATTGTTCTCTTTTATGTATAATTTCTTTAAATGGTTCAGGAGGTAAGCGATGGCTAAGATTTTGCTCAAATTTAAGGAGGCGGCTATCAAAGAGGTGGCAATAGACAAAGACGTCATAACTGTAGGACGTAAGCCAACCAATGACATCCACGTGGATAATCTTGCCGTCTCCGGCGTACATGCAAAAGTGATTAAAAAGGATGACCAGTATTACATAGAGGATTTAAACAGCCTTAACGGCACTTTTGTAAACGGAAGAAAAATCTCTGTCCACGCCCTGCATGATGCCGATGTTATTATTATAGGGAAACACACGCTTAACTTCATCTCCGACAAGCAGGAGGATGCAAAAACTCCGTCACCGTCAAAGGACAGAGACATGCTTGATGAGACAATATTAATAGACGCTAAAGTAAAAGACCAAATACTATCTAAAGGTACACCAAAGAGTTCTGAGCAGGCTCCGGCTGCTGTAATAAAAGATGTTATTGGTGGATTTTTGGTAATTGAGGGCTCAACTGATAAGACAGAATATGACCTTGTTGACCGTATTACCACTATTGGCAAGGACCCAGGTGCCGGTATCAAGTTAAAAGGACTATTTGCCCCCAAAATAGCGGCGCTGGTCAACAGAAGAAAGGACGGCTACACTGTCAGCTCCTCAACCGGAGGAAAAGGAATAAAAGTCAACGGTAAAGACATAGAAGGACAGCATAAACTTCAGGAGGGCGATATTGTAGAGGTTAGCAGTTTGAAACTTCAGTTTTTCCTTAAAGAATAAATTTGCTGTCTGCAGTTTTAGTAATTTCTTAGAAACTTATGGAGTTACTTTCTTCTTCTAACCATCTTCATTAATACCGATTTGCCGTCAAAAAAGTAGATTAACAAAAAACGAATAAACCACAGATAAACACGGATGAACACAGATTATGATTATTTAATTTATCTGTGTTCATCTGTGTCCATCTGTAGTTAAAATTTTTTCTGAGTGCAACTCGGTATAAGTTTTCTATAATAATCAAAATTAGCGCTTGCATATAGACTCATTTTAGTTTTAAATTATTAAGGTAGCCTTATTGTTTTCGTAAGTTATACGGTAACAAAGATGTTTTACCTTAATACTAAGTGTCTTTAAGAGGAACAAGTTATGGAAAAGAATATAAAGATATTGGTGACGGTATCGGCTGACACTCAGGAGAGGCTTGTCACAAGTGCATTGAATTATATGGGGTTTACAAACGTAATCTTACTAAACGACCACAGGAATATGATAGGTTATCTCATAAGAGAAAAATGCGATCTCGTTATAGTAGATAATCAGACTCTTAAGGCTGATAACGAAAATCTGCTTAAAGCAGTTAAAGCTCATAATAGTCTTGCTAAGTTGAGAGTACTGACAATAGTCAGTGACGACATAAATGTTAACGAACTAAAACGCCTTTATGATAACGGAGTAAGTTCAGTATTAAAATTTCCTTTTCAAATGAATGAGCTGCTTAAGGCAATAAACGATGCTATAAGAAGCATCCCGTCTGCCGTCACCGATACGTTTACAAAGATAAGAAAGCTTGATTTCTTTTCTTTTATGGCTGATGAGGATGTATATAAGCTCCTTAGAATGGCAAAATGCAGGAGGTACAAGAGAAACGACTTGATTTTTGAGGAGGGTCAGCCCGGAGACAGGTTTTATGTGATAATAGAGGGGTCTGTTTCTATTATAAAGGTGCTTGGCGATGGCCTTGAGGAGGTTTTGCACACACTGGAGCCCGGCGCTTGTTTTGGTGAAATGGCGATACTTGAAAATGCTACGCGTTCAGCCAGAGCAAGGTCAGATGAGGATGTCATGCTGTTTGAGCTGGATAAAAGAATCATGGACGGCTATGACGACATAGTTACTCTTAAAGTGTTTAAGAAACTGGCCTATGTCTTTAGCGAACGATTAAGAAAAGCCGATAGCAAAATCAAAGAACTTGCCCTGTATTCATATTCGCGTCAGTAGCCGTACGACTCAACTAAAACAGTTGCTATAAATTATTTGGAGGGTACATCAAACTAATATCGCTAAAAGACTACCTCTTACCGGATGCCCTTGAAGCGGCTGAAAAGGCACTGTCTGATGGACAAATCATAGCGTATCCGACTGAGACATTCTATGCGCTCGGTGTGGCTTTCTGCAACGAGGATGCTCTTGAAAGACTCTCAGTGCTTAAGGGAAGAGCTGACAATAAACCGTTTCCGCTTATTGCAGGCTCTGTTGAGGCTATTAAAAGCATAGTTACCTCACTTGATGACAAAACTCTTAAGCTTGGACAGATTTATTGGCCCGGGCCTCTAACAGTAATCCTTAAAGCTAAACAAGATATTTGCAACAGGTTTATAGTCAGCCTCGAGGGGACTATTGCCGTGCGTATTCCAGGTGAGTCATTTGCCCTCAGGCTTGCTCAGTACCTCAATTTCCCAATAACCTCAACAAGCGCTAATCCCGCTGGCTATCCGCCGCCTTCTGATGCTGACACCGTGTTGAAATACTTTGGCTCTGGCTCAATAGAGGTTGTTATTGATGGCGGAGAAACTGCCGGAGGCGCGCCCTCTACCATCGTTGAGGTAACAGAGGAAATTAAAGTTCTACGTAAGGGAGCTGTAAACGTACTTTAAATATAGCTCTTTCATGCTACCCCAAAAGTGTATCGTCAGGAAATATCATCTTTAATTTCCACAATTTTTAAGAAAAGATCTTGTTTTGTAATTTGGATTACAGAATTTTAGAGTTGGGATTGTTAAGATTGTTTGAAGCAAAAGTAAGTGTGATAGTTTGTAAGCATCTGTACGTAATTTGTAAGTTATGTAATGTTAGAATAAAGTAATCTATAAATATAGTAATTGGAAAAAGTCATCATAATATATTGACGCTTTTTTAGAGTAAATTGCCTTACTGTAAGTAGAGGCATAGATGGTTATAGCAACACTGAATAATGTGTTATATCTCGCCATGGATTGCCTTTGGTGTCCGACATTGTGGACTTATAACGGACAATATGTACTTAATGGAGAGCAATGGCTTATGGAAAACACAATAGAATCTTTTAATTTTAAGGTTCTTAAAAATATTTTTTTCGTACCATTATTAATAGTAGTTTTATATTTAAGCCGTCTTCATGGGTATTTAGTGTATCACACACTTATGGAGTTGTTTTGTATAGTTATAGCGTTCATTATTTTTGCTATCACATGGAATACACGCCAGTTTATGGAAAACAAGTATCTATTCGTTATCGGTATATCATATTTTTTTGTTGGAGGTCTTGACACTCTCCACATACTTTCATACAAGGGAATGAATTTGATACATGGATTAACCACATTCAAGAGAGTCAGTGAATATGTGATTTCATTCATTTTAGTTGGCGCCATGTATGCGTTGTATAAAAGCAAAAGATTTTTTGATAAAGATATTTTTAACTTGATAGCAATTTCAATATTTTTCACAATACTATCTGAGCTTTGCTTTACTATATATGAAGATTTATACGACTATCTGAACGTATCTGTGCATATTTTAAAAGTTATATCCTACTATTTTATATATAAAGCCGTTGTTGTAGTGGGTTTGAATAAACCCGTTAACCTTTTGTTTAGAAACATCGGCAAAGAGAAAGAAAATTTAAAACATTTGAATGCCAAAAATAAGTGGCTTCTGGATGCATTGGATAATGTTCACGCATATGTTTACATCAAGGACAAGGAACTGAGATATGTTTATGCTAATCGCCTTACCTTGAATCTATTTAACTGCACACAGGAGGAATTAACAGGTTGCACAGATTTTAAATTCTTTGAATCAGGGACAGTTGAAAAATTTTTAGTTAATGATAAGCGTGTAATTGAAAATGGAGAAATCATAGAAAGCGAAGAGATTACTATCCCTGATAGTTTCGGGAAAAGAGTAGATTATTGGTCTGTAAAGCATCCTCTTTATGATGCTAACGGGAAAATATGGGGCTTATGTGGTATATCAACCGATATTACAGAACGTAATAAGTTATTTAATGAATCAAAACTTAAAAGCGAAATAGTTACGAATATGGCTGAGGGTGTTGTCCTTATCAACACCTCCGATGGTAGCATTGTGTACTGTAACCCAAAATTTGAACAAATGTTTGCTTACAGTACCGGAGAGCTGATAGGTAAGAATATATCTATAATAAATGCACCTGCAGAAAAACCACCTGAAGAGACAGCAAAGGAAATACAAGAGTACTTAAAAAAATATAACTACTGGGTGGGTGAAGTAAATAATGTAAAAAAGAATGGTGAAACTTTTTGGACTTATGCAACCGTTTCGACATTCAATCATCAAGAATACGGGGATGTATGGATATCAATACACACTGATATCACCGAACATAAAAAATCGGAACAAGAAATCTTTTCTGTTAAGCAACGTCTTGAATTAGCAAAACAGTCCGCAAATCTTGGGATATGGGACTGGAACATTACCAATAACATAATGACCTGGGATGACCAGATGCTTAAGCTATACGGTCTTACGTGGGAAACATTTCCTGGAGGTGTTGAGGCATGGCAAAATGGCCTGCATCCTGATGACCGTGATATAATCGTTGAACAGTGCAACGCTGCGCTGAGAGGCGACAAAGAGTGGGATACAGAATTTAGAGTATTACACCCCAACGGGACACTAAAATATATAAAAGCTAATGGTATGGTAATCCGGAACTCTGAAGGAACACCTATCCGTATGCTTGGAATAAACTATGATATTACCGAGCGTAAGATTAAGGAGAAACAGGAACGATACCGCAGTTATACCATGCTATCCACCTTTATAGACAACATCCCGGATATGGCATGGATTAAAGATGTGAATGGTCAATTCGTTATTGTCAATAAAGCATTCGGTATGGCTGTTAACATGCCTATCAATGAAATAATTGGAAAAACAGATTTAGATGTCTGGCCCAGGGAGTTTGCAGATAGATATGTTTTTAATGACATGATTATTATGGTGGGAAGGATGAGAAATTGTATAGAAGAGACATATGTGGATGCAGAGGGACAAATGCATCAAGTTGAAGTCATCAGGACACCATATACTGATGAAAATGGTGTAATCATGGGTACGGTAGGCATAGCCCACGACATCACTGAGCATAAACGCCTGGAGGAGGCACTCCACACCGAGATAGATGCTCGCCGTATGGCTGAACAAAGATTGGGTCTGTTATTAGATGCAACCTTTGAGGGGGTATCCATTGCTGAAAATGGACGAATTATAGATTTCAATAAACGGCTTGCCGAAATGTATGG
>JADFYB010000184.1 GCA_015233245.1 Nitrospirota bacterium
TACTCCGGTGCTCTTAAATCTCTCTATAAGCTGTAGAGTATAATGTACCCCAAAAACTGGACAGAGGAAATAGATATAACATAATCTAAGAAAAGGACAGTGACAGGAGGTACATGAATGACAAAGAAGGGGAAGAATTATGAAAGCACATTTAAGACCAAGGTAGCGATGGAGACCCTAAAAGGGCAGAAGACGTTGGCAGAGATAGCCGATGAATATTATAGATAAACAGTACACAGAGAGGCCATTTTATGGAGTACGGCGGATGACGGTATTCTTAAAGAGTTGTGGCTACATTGTAAACCATAAGCGTGTAGCAAGGCTAATGTGCTTAATGGGATTGGAGGCTATATACCCTAAAAGAAAACTAAGTCGAAAGGACAAGGAGCATATAATATATCCATACCTACTGAAGGAGCTGGAAATAACAAGGAGTAACCAAGTATGGTCAACAGACATAACGTATATTCGCATGAGGAAAGGGTTTATCTACCTTGTAGCAATAATGGACTGGTATAGCTGTTACGTCGTTTCATGGTCTATCTCAGTGATACTGGATGTCTATTTTTGCCTTGAGGCCTTAGAAACGGCTTTTAAAACAGCAGTTCCAGTAATTCTCAATTCGGATCAAGGGTCTCAGTTTACCAGCAAAGATTTTACAAATGCTTTAATTCAGAAAGGAGTAAAAATCAGTATGGATGGCAAAGGCAGGGTCTTTGACAATATCTTTGTGGAAAGGCTATGGCGTACTGTAAAGTACGAAGAAGTATACCTGAAAGAATATGCCGATGTTGCCGATGCCATAAAGTCGCTCCGTCAATATTTTATGTTTTACAATAACGAGCGGCCACATCAACAACTCAACTATAAAACCCCAAAAGAGGTATATACAAACACATGAACTACTATTACTTATACTATCTATAAATACTTGTTTTTTTGTCTTGACAACGGGGTACACTTTAGTTCTAAGCATGTTACTAATGCCGGCAATTATGCAAAAGCAGTGGATATCATCTCTGAAAACCATGTGACTGAAGTAAAAAATAAGATCCTTTCAAGAGATATGAAAACTACACAAGAGGCGGTAGTTAGTTTATCCAAAATGGATACTGATAACCAAAGATTGGCATTAGGTGCTGTCAATGATGATTATGATCTTAAGGAAATCGTTGAACGGATTGAACAAACTGAAAGAAAGAAACAGAGGAATGCCGAAATAGAAAGAATACGGGGTTTAGAGATAGGAAACCAAGCAATATTGCCGGATGAACAACAAAATGATATAAACAATTTTGTAAATCAGGTTTTTAATGTTGATATAATGGATTTATTAAAAATACTCCCCGACAAAAGCATACACATGGCTATTGTGGATCCAGATTATAACGTCGGCATCAAATATAACGGCACCTCATACAAAATGGAGTTTGGCGCTTACGTGAAATGGTATGTTGATTTAGCTAAAGAACTCTATCGGGTTTTGAAAAATGACGGGAATATATTTTTTATAAATTAGTATAAACAAAATGCACATCTACGGGTTGGTCTTCGGGATTCTGAGTGTGATGTTGTGAACGAGTATAGATGGATGTATAATATTCATTCCGGTGCTTCACCTAAAAAATTTACAACTGCACATAGGACCATACTTCATTGCACGAAATCAAAGGACAACAAATGGGATAACGATGCAGTCGCAGTCGAGTATCTTGGCAAAAACTATAAACGAATAAGATTGAAGATGGATTTTGGTTCTCCTGGGAAAACACCGCATTCGTTGTTTTATCATGACTATCGTGAATAATGTCAACCATGAGAAAACCATTCACCCTTGCCAATTGCCCTCATCCCTCATAGAAAAACTTATAAAAGTATCTACTGTTGAAGGAGATGTGGTTTTAGTCCCTTTTGGTGGTGTGGGTAGTGAGGTGGTTGAGGCGAAGAGGTTGGGGAGGCGGTTTGTGCGGCTGAGATTGATAAGGTGTTTTATAAGCTGATTTTGGATAGGCTGAAGGAGTAATTGGTCTATGTGTGGTGTTTTTGGGTGTAGGAATATTCACGACATAACATTTTTGGCTACTTTTGTAACACATTAGAAATATTAGAAAAATTTGCTTGACATTTCTTTTTTTATATGTTTAATATTCTGAAGTAGTAGTTTAAGAAGCGTTTTTAGGAGGGGAGATGTTGGTTTGTATACTTACAAAGTGTAAGTTTAACTGGCGTGATTTTTGCTTCTCTCTCTCTCTTATGATACGTTGCATAACAAGAAACTCTATCTGCCAATTTAAAGAATCTTCTTTTAACTTTACTCTTGTCCTATGCATAGTCTGTCTTCAGTTTAGTCATCTCCAAAATCTTTTTAAGCCAACCTTGGTGTCACTATGAATGCTATAAACAAGATATTGCCGCCACTAAAGATAGGAAATTTAATTGCTGAAGTCCCAATTATTCAGGGTGGGATGGGTGTTAAGGTATCTATGGCAGGACTGGCTTCAGCGGTTGCCAATGAAGGGGGTGTTGGCGTAATTGCCAGTGTTGGATTAGGTTACAGCAAATCAACCAGATATAATGTTGATATTGGAGAAAAGGCTTTAAGATATGAAATTAGAAAAGCACGAAGCTTAACTAATGGAATAATAGGCGTTAATGTTATGTACGCCATATCTGATTATGAAAGATTTGTTAAGGCTGCAATTGACGAAAACGTAGATTTAATTATTTCCGGAGCTGGTATGCCTGTAGATTTACCAAGATATCTTAACGGAAAAAATGTCAAACTGTTACCAATCGTATCTTCAATCAGGGCATTTAAGCTTATCTGTGAATTTTGGAATCATAATTATAAAAGGCTACCTGATGGCGTTATCGTTGAAGGTTCTAAAGCAGGTGGTCATTTGGGATTTTCTTATAAAGAAATTATTGAAAATAAGGCTCAAAGTCTTGAACAAATTGTAACTGATATTATTACGATTGCTGATACCTATACCCCAAGAATTCCTGTAATTGCTGCTGGCGGGGTGTTTGACGGTGCTGATATAGCGAAATATCTAAACATGGGTGCTTCTGGTGTTCAAATGGCAACACGTTTCATTTGCACTAATGAGTGCGATGTCCATGAGAATTTCAAAAAAGCATTGTTAGATGCGAAAGAAAATGATATAACAATAATAAAAAGCCCTGTCGGCATGCCTGGTAGAGTTGTAAAAAACGAATTTGTAAAACGTATGCAAAAAGGGGAAACTGTACCTTTCAACTGTACCTATCATTGTATTAAAACCTGCAATTATAAAACTGTACCTTATTGTATTGCTAAAGCAATGGTAAATGCTGCTGAAGGAAACTTTGATGAAGGGTTTGCCTTTGCCGGCGCGAATGCCCATAGGTGCAATGAAATAATACCTGTTAAAACACTTATAAAAAGTCTGGTAGATGAGACACTACTATATTTGTAACTATAAGTGATAAATAAAGAGAATAATCTGGAAGGTAGATAAATGAGAAGAGAAAGGATAGCTATTACAGGTGTTGGACTAACATGTCCAAACGGTAATAATCTTGTAGAATTCAGGAAAAATCTCCTTGAAGGGAAATCTGGAGTTACTATATTTAAAGAAAAACTTATGGGAGAGGTTTTAGCAGGATTATGTAATTACGATGAAAATAAATATCAGACTAAAAAAGAAAGAAGAAGGGGGACACGAGCCGCTTCCATTGGTATATACTGTGCGCATGAGGCGTTAAGTGATGCGAATATTAATTTAATGGATATTGATAAGTCAAAAATAGGTATATATGTGGGAATAACTGAACATGGTATCGTGGAGTCAACTAAAGAAATATTGTCTATAAAGGAATATGACTACAATGTTAAATATATATCACACCTTCTTAATCCTAATGCGATAGCAAATAATCCAGCAGGTGAAATATCTCTTAATCTTGGAATAACAGGTCCTCATTACACTTTAGGAGCAGCTTGTGCAGCAGGTAATATAGGTCTAATTAATGGTGCACAAATGCTTATGCTAGGTGATGTTGATATAGCGATATGTGGCGGCGTATCAGAAAGTACAGAAACTTTTCTTATTTTTGGAAGTTTTAAAAACGAAGGTGCACTTGCAAATCATAAATATCCAGAAAAAGCATGTAGACCTTTTGATGTGGATAGAAATGGTATTGTTATATCTGAGGGAGGATGTTTATTTATACTTGAAAGGTTAGGAGATGCATTAACTCGAAACGCCAAAATTTACGGTGAAGTAGTCGGTTATGGTATTAATACAGATGCGACTGATTATGTTGCACCCAATTCTGAGAGACAGGCACAATGCATGGTTATGGCCCTTAATAAAGCAGAAATACATCCACAGGACATTAATATTATAAACACACACGCAACATCAACACTCCTTGGAGATGAAACAGAGGGTAAGGCCATTTATAAGATATTTGAAAATCATAAAAATGTTTATATAACAAATACTAAGAGTTATATTGGACATACGATGGGAGCAGCTGGGGCACTTGAACTTGCAGGTGAACTACCGTCATTTGAAGATGGGTTTGTTCATCAAATATTAAATTTAGATAATCTTGATACTAAGTGTATGGTAACAAATGTTGTAAGAAATGAACCTATAAGGTTAGACAATATAAAATACATTCTGAATAATTCATTTGGAATGCTTGGTATTAATTCTGCCGTTATTATAAAAAATATGAATAAAACGTGTACAAATGGGGGGAATGTAAAATGACAAGAGAAAATATAATGAATTCCGTAATAACAATTATTAAAGATGTTATGCCTGAAAAGGATTGTTCTGAAATTCAAGATAATGAAGTTCCTTTCACTAATATAGTCGAGATGGATAGTATGGACTTTCTTGATGTTGTAATGGCGCTTCAAAAGAATTATAGAATAGAAATCCCTGATAGTGATTTTAGTATGTTGAGAAATATGAAGACTACATTAAATTATCTTGAAAATAAATTATACAGCAAATGAATAAAGTTAAGGATTATATACCACACAGAGAACCTTTTTTATTTGTTGATGATATTATCGAGGTAAGCAATAGTAATATTAAAACTAAAAAGTACATATCGAGTGAGGAATATTACTTTAAAGGTCATTATCCTAATTACCCTTTGATGCCAGGTGTATTGATATGTGAATCAATCCTTCAGTCTGGAGCCGTTTTGATTGCTCACATAACAGAAGAAAATATTAAGGACGATGTTCCAGTAGTAACCAGAATGAACAACATAAAGTTTAAAAAAATGGTATTGCCTGGAAATACGATAGAGATGTCCGTTGAACTTATTGATAAGAAGAGCAACGTGTATTATCTTAAGGGAGTGGCTAAAGTGGATCAAAAGTTGGTATTAAGTCTTGATTTTGCTTGTGGATTAGTAAAAAAGGAGGCAATGGAGCTAAAATGAGTTTCTTACAGATAGAAGGCAAGAAATTTCTTATAGTAGGCGTATTTAATAAAAAAAGTATAGCATATTACGCTGCGAAATGCCTTGCGGAAGATGGAGCAGAGTGTATATATGTGGTAAAAGACGGTGCCGTCAAGGAAAAAGTACAGCAGTTTTTACCCAATACCGATATATTTACATGTAATGTTGAAAATCAGGATGAGATAGCTAATCTCTATAAAGATGTCTTAAGCAAGCATAGTAAAATAGACGGAATGTTGCACTCTATAGCGGTTGCCAACTTCTCAGAAGGTCTCAAGCCATTTCATAAGACAAAAAAGGTGGATTTCCTTCAGGCGGTTGACATCTCCTGTTACTCTTTAATTAATTTGTCCTGTGCTTTCAAAGACCTGTTTGATAACAACGCCTCAGTTGTCACAATTTCTGTCCCATTTACTAAAATAGCCGTTGAAAACTACGGATATATGGCTCCAGTAAAAGCTG
>JADFYB010000020.1:0-25173 GCA_015233245.1 Nitrospirota bacterium
ATAGAGAAACTCAGGACATCAGAGGTTTCAGCAGTGTTGGTCAGGGAGGAAATACCCGGGCTTGATAAGGCTCAGGTGATAGTGAAAAATCCACCACTTAGTTTTGCAAGGCTTTTGGGGGTTTTCTACATAACTCCCCATGAAGTAAAAGGGGTGATGGATGGAGCCTTCGTTTCAGAGGATGTCTCTATAGGTGAGCAAGTGACGATCTATCCTGCATCATTTGTCGGCGCTCAGGCAGCCATAGGTAATAGAACAATAGTGTATCCAGGCGTGTTTATTGGCGAGGGTACGACAATTGGTGAGGACTGCCTAATCTACCCTAATGTAACAATTCGAGAGAGAGTCACAATAGGCAGCCGTGTGATTATCCACCCTGGAGTTGTAGTAGGCTCAGATGGCTTTGGCTATGAGCAAGACAATGGAATACACGTGAAAGTACCGCATGTAGGCACTGTCATAATAGGAAACGATGTCGAAATAGGGGCAAACTCAACAATAGACAGGGCAACGACCGGAGAGACGGTAATAGGCGATGGCACTAAAATAGACAACCTTGTGCAGATAGCCCATAATGTAAAAATAGGCAGAAATTCTATAATCGTGGCACAGGTTGGAATAGGCGGAAGCACGGTCATAGGCGACTATGTTATGCTCGGTGGTCAGGTCGGTGTGTCAGATCACACTGAGATTTCCTCCGGCACAATGGTGGCTGCCCAGTCCGGAGTAAAAGGAACACTGCCAAAAGGCATGTACATGGGCTCGCCGTGTTTTTCCCATAGCCGGTATAAGAGGTCACATATTATTTTTACAAAATTACCTGAAATGTATGAAAAAATACAGGAACTTGAAAAAAAACTAAATGACTTGTCATGAAAAGCATACTGAGAGACACTCTTTAGTGTCACGTGCAAAACAGAATATCTCATTAAAAATTGCAGGAGGATGGCAAATTGATAGATATATCCGGAATACTTAAAACATTGCCACACAGGTATCCTTTTTTAATGGTGGACAGGGTGGATGAGCTTATAGAAGATGACAGCGCGCGGGGAATAAAGAATGTAACAATGAACGAGCAGTTTTTTCAGGGGCATTTCCCTGATAATCCGGTTATGCCCGGTGTCTTGATAATAGAGGCTCTGGCGCAAGTCTCTGGTATTTTGGCGTTTAAATCCGGCGTTAAAGGAAACACCGTGTATTTTATGAGTATAGAGAAGGCAAAATTCAGAAAACCTGTAGTGCCAGGAAACACTCTTGTGCTGGATGTAAAAGTAACACAGAAAAGAGGGAAGGTCTGGCGTTTTACAGGTAAAGCCTCAGTGGATGGTGTTGTGGTGTCGGAGGCTGAGTTTACTGCTATGGTCATCGAGAAGGAATCATAACCATGAAACCAGATATTCATCCTACAGCAATTGTAGGGAGTAATGCTAAACTCGGTGAGGATACGGCAATTGGTCCGTTTTGCATAATAGGAGATGACGTTTCAATAGGCAGAGGCACAAAGCTGATGTCAAACATAGTTTTGGACGGAGCTGTGGAAATAGGAGAGGATTGCCAGATCTATCCTTTCACTAGCATAGGACTCCCTCCCCAGGATTTGAAATACGATGGCAGAGCAACTAAAGTCAGTATCGGCAACAAAAATATAATACGTGAGTACACGACAATTCACAGAGCCTCAGTGGGCGGAGACGGGGTTACAGAGATAGGAAATAAAAACTTTATAATGGCTTACGTTCACATAGCACATGACTGCAAACTGGGCAATTCAATAGTGATGGCAAATGCGGCAACACTGGCTGGGCATGTGTCAGTGGGGGATCATGCGGTATTTGGCGGCATTGTTGCTGTGCATCAGTTTACACGTGTTGGGGCGTACGCGATGGTGGGTGGATTTAGCGGAATAGGCCAGGACATTCCTCCCTTTATGATGGCCTCAGGACCGAGGGCACGGTTGTATGGACCAAATGTCATAGGGTTAAAACGCCATGGTTTTACTGATGACAGAATTCAAAACCTTAAGAGAGCTTATAAAGTGCTTTTCAGAGACAAGCTTACTCTTAAAGAGGCTCTCGATAAGGTTGAGAGTGAACTAGGCCATATTGAGGATATTAAAATGTTGACAGAGTTTATATCAAAAAATACAAGAGGGATTTGCAGGTAGATAAGATGGCAGGCAAGCTGTTAGGTTTAATTGCAGGTAAAGGGGATTTACCCCGTGCAATAGCAGAGGGGGCAAGGGGTAAGGGTTATGAGGTGTTTGCCATAGGGCTACAGCCACTTGTGGATGAGACCTTAGCTAACTATGTAGATCACTTTAAGCCAGTTAGCGTTGGAAAGCTGGGTACAATAATAGATACATTAAAAAAGTCCGGAGCAAAAGAGGCAGTCATGGCTGGGAAAGTGCCTAAGTCGCTTCTTTATGAGGGGAAAATAAAGCCTGATCTGAAGGCAGTGACTTTTCTTGTTAAGTTAAAAGACCGTAGTGATGATTCGATACTGCTTGCCTTAGTAACAGAGTTTGCCAAAGAGGGTATCAGGATGCTTGATGTTACGGAATTCACATCGGAGCTTTTAGCTCCAAAAGCTTTGCTTACAGAGAAAAAACTGACAGAATCTGAGAAAAAAGACATAGAATTTGGTTTTGCAATAGCAAAGGAGTTGGGCAGACTGGATATAGGACAAACAGTGATTGTGAAAAACCTTGCAATAATGGCTGTTGAGGCTATAGAAGGAACAGACAGTGCAATTGTGCGCGGTGGCACATTAGCCGGGCCCGGAGCCGTTGTAGTAAAGGTAAGCAAACCGAATCAGGACAAAAGATTTGATTATCCGGCCTGCGGCCTAAGCACGATACGGGCAATGATTGAAGTCAAAGCACGTGTATTAGCCCTGGAGGCAGAACATACTCTGATAATTCAAAAAGACGAAATGCTACTGGCAGCTAATGCCGCTGGTATCTCTGTGATTGGAGTCTAAATTAAGTAGTTTTTTAGTGTATTACCATTTATTCAGGTAAGGTGTTTCAGATTTGAATAAAAACATCATTTTGTTTTTTCTATTTCTGGTTACAACGATGTTTCCCCAGGCAGTTAGACAAAATCATAAGGATAGTTATAATATAACTTATGCAAACTTTTGAGACAGATTTAGACTTAACTGAAATTATCAACGGAGAGGAAATCCTGGGGCCTAGTCCATTTTTCAAACATCAAGATATTGTCGGCAATCTATATGATATTATACGCCACCACGTAAAGACTTATAAATTGGGTAAGGTTCTTTTATCACCACTTGACATAATCTTTGAAGAAGGTGTTAACAGACTACAACCCGATATACTGTTTATCAAGAAAGAAAACATGAGTATTGCACAGGACTGGATAAGAGGCGTACCGGATATGGTTTGTGAGATAATATCTTCAGGCAGTTATGAGATGGATACAGCAGTAAAGAAGGCTGTCTATGAAAAATACAGGGTGCCCGAGTACTGGATAGTTATGCCGGAGCTACAAACGATTGAAATATTAACCATCGTAGGCAATAAGTATAGATTACACTCTATTGCGGCATTGGAGGGTACTGTCACATCTAAAGTCATAGAAGGACTTCAAGTTGATATCAAAGATATATTCGAGTAACCTCACTCAATAATAAACAAGACATGAAAAACAATTAATGAACATTATCCTTCATTTTCCCTGTTTTTTAACTTTTGACTTAGCCTCTTTAGATGCCTCAGGGTTTTCGTATTTAAAGATGTACTCATCTGGCTTGGCAAGCCCAAGGTCTTCACGCGCTTGTTTCTCTATGTAAAACGGATCGCTTCTTATTACTCCTATCTCTTCTTTTAGTTTGACGATACTCTTTTCCATTTCCGATATGCTGTTTTCAAGTACCTTCTCCTCACTTTTGAGTTTCATGTACCGCAACACGCCCATATCGTCAAAAACTAAATCAAACATTATCAGAAAAGAGGCTATTGTAAACAAAAATACAAAGATACGACTGCGATTCTTACGTTCTTTTATAATCTGTGTCCTAAGAAGATTTCTTTTGCTCAATAAATTGCCGCCCCTCCATAGATTTCATATTGCACCATCTTCTGCGCTAAGTAGAGAGCGCTCAGGGAAACACTGCCGAGTGCTCCCTGAGCGCATTTATGTCTGATAACAACAGCTTTTATGTTACTTAAGGTTGTAGTAGGTGTTGCGTCCCTTATAAATTGCCATGCTCCCAAGCTCCTCCTCTATCCGTAAGAGCCTGTTGTACTTAGCAATACGGTCACTGCGTGAGGTAGAGCCGGTCTTAATCTGCCCTGCATTGAGCGCAACTGCGATATCTGCTATCGTTGTGTCCTCAGTTTCACCAGAACGATGGGAAATTACCGCTGTGTATTTTGCCCGTTTTGCCATCTCTACGGCATCAAGAGTCTCTGTGAGAGAGCCTATCTGATTGACCTTTACCAAAATTGAGTTGGCGATTCCTTTTTCTATGCCTTCTTTAAAAATTGAAGGGTTTGTGACAAAGAGGTCGTCGCCTACAAGCTGGATTTTTTTGGCTAATTTGTCGGTCAACATTTTCCAGCCCTCCCAATCGTTTTCGCTACAGCCGTCCTCTATTGAAATTATCGGGTATTTGTCACAGAGTTTTGCATAGTATTCAACCATTTCAGCCTTTGTAAAGGTCTTACCCTCGCCTGCAAAATCATACTTACCGTCTTTGTAAAGCTCTGAGGATGCAACATCCAGAGCCAGATAGAAGTCTGTGCCAGGCTTGTAACCGGCCTTTGATATGGCTTCAACAATAATGGCAAGAGCATCCTCGTTTGACTTAAGATTGGGGGCAAATCCTCCCTCGTCGCCTACTGCGGTGGAAAGCCCTTTATCATGAAGGATTTTCTTAAGAGTGTGAAAAACCTCTGCTGAGTTCCTTAGTGCTTCTGCAAAAGAGGGCGCGCCTATCGGCATTATCATAAACTCCTGAATATCCACGTTATTGTCAGCATGTGCGCCGCCATTTATTATGTTTAACATGGGAACAGGAAGCTCTTTGGCATTTACACCGCCAATGTACTTGTAAAGGGGAAGGTCACACTCTTCAGCCGCTGCCTTTGCCACAGCTAAAGATACTCCAAGGATTGCATTTGCTCCTAGTTTAGACTTATTGTGCGTTGCATCAGCCTCAATCATTATCCTGTCAACCTGAGACTGATTTATCGCCTCTTCACCTATCACTTTGGCTGCCAACACCTTATTAACATTGTCAACGGCCTTAAGGACACCCTTACCCATGTACTTGTTCTTATCACCGTCTCTTAACTCTACAGCCTCCCTCTCTCCGGTAGAAGCGCCACTTGGCACCGCCGCTCGCCCCGCTGCTCCGCTTTCCAGTATAACATCCACCTCTACTGTTGGGTTTCCCCTTGAGTCCATTATCTGTCTGGCGTGAACTACTTCAATTTTTGACATACTCCCTCCATTAGTTTTTTTATTAAACTGTAACCGTCAATACTACGGCTCATTTCAAACAACTCTCACCTTATAAACTAAAATGGTACCTATTTTTTAGGCATATGTATGGCATGGCCTAAAACATCCTCGGCTGCCTCCATTAACCCCTCGGAAAGAGTCGGATGGGCATGAATGGTTTCTGCCAAATCCTGCACCGTCAATCCGTTTTTCATGGCTACTGCCGCCTCATGCACTATATCGGAGGCGTTTTGCCCTATTATGTGTACACCTAGTATCCGCTTTGCGTCCTCATCTGAGATAACCTTAAAAAGCCCTGATATTTCTCCCATAGCGTGGGCTTTGCCAAGGGCACGGTACTGAAATCTGCCGACCCGGTACTTTAATCCCCGCTCCTCAAGTTGATGTTCCCTAAGTCCTACTGAGCCTATCTCAGGATGGGTAAAAATCCCTCCAGGCACAACCGTATAGTCCATCTCTTCAGAGTGCCCCATTATGTTATTTGCCGCAACAACGCCCTCTTTTGAAGCCGTATGGGCTAATAACATACCACCCGTTACATCTCCTATTGCGTATATGTCCGGATTTGACGTTTCCATATATCTGTTTACTTTTATCTCAGCTCGTTTACCTGTCTCCACACTCACCTTATCCAGTCCCATGCCTTGAGTGTTAAACGCCCTGCCGATAGTTACCAGAAGCTTCTCAGCCAACAGATCCTTGCCGTTTGACAATGATACCTTTACGCCGTTTGCCTCTACCGATACCTTTTCGACTTTTACCTGGGTTATGAGTTTTATTTTCTTTTTCTTTAACTCTCTCTCAATAGTCTGTGAAATCTCAGGGTCCTCAGTGGTAAGCGCTCGCGGCATTAATTCAACCATAGTTACCTCTGTGCCAAACTCCTGATATATACAGGCAAACTCGCAGCCCATGACGCCTGCCCCCACAATTATCATAGAGGCTGGTATGGAGCTAATCTCCAGAGCATCAGTGCTGTTAAGTATGTGTTTACCGTCAAAGGGAAAAATCGGAATCTCAGCCGGTCTTGAACCAGTTGCAACAATGAATTTATCGGCGGTAAAGGATTCCTCTCCGCCACCTTTTAACGATATTCGCAGTTCTTTTTCTGATATAAACTCTCCGCGACCCTCTTTTAATTTAACCCCCCAGCTCTTAAACAGTCCTTTTATACCCTTGACCTGAGTGGAAATAACATCGTTTTTTCTGGCTATAATCTTTGATGGATTAGGCTTAATATCTCCGGTAACGTCTATGCCAAATTCGCTGAGATGTTTTGCCTTTGAATATGCCTCTGCTGAGGCAATGAGAGTTTTTGTGGGAATACAGCCCTCATTTAAGCAAGTGCCTCCAACTTCTTTTCCCTCAATTACGGTTACATCGGCCCCCAACTGAGCGGCCTTAAGGGCGGCTACATAGCCTCCTGGGCCTGCTCCCAATATAGCTAATTTCATCCCTCTTCCTCTTCTACAAACTTTTCATACTCCGGCAGATCCATAAGATCGTCCAGCTCCGACTCATCGCTCATCTCCACCACCGCTATCCAGCCCTTACCGTACGGGTCCTCGTTAATCACCTCAGGTGCATCCTCAAGCTCTTCATTTATGCTGACCACAGTGCCACTTACCGGCGCTATTACCGACGAGGTTGCTTTCGTTGACTCTATCTCAGACATCTCCGTGTTAGCCTCCACCTCTGTGTCCATCTCCGGCAAATCCAGATAGACGATATCCCCCAGTGCGTCCTGCGCATAATCCGTTATACCTATCGTTGCTTTCTTACCCGAAAGACTCACCCATGTGTGTTTTTTATGGTATCGAAGATCTTCTGGATTCATCTTTAACCTCCTGAAAAAGTTTTTTTCCCGTCTTATATTTTAGGGCCTACAATTTCTTATCATACCTATTAGGGCTTTGTCAACAAAAAATTTTTCACTTAAGTTTTTCCGCTATTCTTGACTTTAATTTAATTGTTATATTACACTCCGTTATGAGAGTTTCAGGGGCTTTTTTAATTGCAGCGTTTGTGCTAATTGCTGTGGTTATACCGGGTACGGGCATTGTAGCAATGAATCCGTTTTTGAGCGGAAATCCAACGATTTTAACCCTTGATGTTTGTCATATCTCACCCCTCGGAGTACAGGCAGCTGATATTACGGTTATTAATGAGCAAAATATTACATTCCTTATATTTAGCATTTCAGAATTATATGTTTATAAAAGTTTTACCTCCCATAAACCAGTTCTTTTAACCGAAATAAGCCATCCCCCTCAGTCTGCATAAACCCCATTAGTATAACAAAATAGCTACTTCATACTGACATCATGTAAACCTGACTGAGCCAATGCTCTCAGGCAGCTTACTATGATTTGTTTATTATGTGGCCACAATAAATTATGAATTAGATTATAAGGAGAATTTGTCATGAAAATTATGTCATTAGTTCTTACTGCTTGTCTGTTACTTACTGCTGCGACAGCTATTGCTGCCGCAGATTCTGGGAAATGCGCCTTTTGCGGTATGGAGCTTGACGCTCGCAGCCGTATGCAGATTGTTAACACTGACGGCACAAAAGTGGACTTTTGCTGTATAAATTGTGTGTCAAATTATATGAAAGCACATCCGGATGCCAAAGTTGAATCTGTCAAGGCAGCCGATTATGTTACAAAGGAACTTATAGATGCTAAAGCTGCGTTTTGGGTTATTGGGGGAGCTAGGGAGGGCGTAATGAGCTCTGTAGCAAAATGGGCTTTTGCTGATAAAGAGGATGCCGTAAAATATACTCAGGCAAACGGCGGGAATATAACATCTTTTGATAATGCAATGGATACAGCGCGGCAGGAGTCAGCTAACGCTCCTCACGGTGGCCATGACATGATGCACATGAATATGGGGGCAGGATCTCAGCTTGTGTATAACCCTGCCTTTGGCGACGATGTCTATCACACCCATCCAGCCGGCATGTGGATGGTCAACTATAAGTTTATGCACATGGACATGAGAGGGCTTAGGGATGGCACATCTAATGTTAGTCAGACAGATGTCGGGTACAATCGAAGAACTCCGTACAGATATATGATGATTCCCACCGATATGACTATGGACATGCAGATGCTGATGGTGATGTATGGAATTACAGACAGACTGACTGTGATGGCAATGGCAAACTATCAATCCACCAAAATGGGTATGCTCATGGATATGGGGCCGATGGCCAGAAGAGGGATAACCACAGAGGCTCCAATGGTTACAAGCGGCTTTGGGGATATGGAGTTGCGCGGTATGTACAAGCTTAATAAATATCTGACCGGAAGTCTTGGTGTTGCCCTTCCCACCGGTGACATTAATCAGGAAATTGCAATGATGGGAACCACATATCGAGCGCCTTACGATATGCAGTTAGGGGAAGGTACCTTTGATCTTAAGCCAGCTCTTACAGTATCTGTGACAACTGACGATGGGAACTGGAACTACGGCGGACAGGTGATGTACACATGGCATACCGGCAAGAACTCAAACGGGTGGAGTTATGGGGATAACTTTAAGGCAATGACATGGATTCAACGTGCCCTGGGACCTGCTGCCGCATGGCTTCGTCTAACGTACAATGACACAGGTGCAATCAGAGGGGAGGACAGTGAAATTGCCAGGATAAACACTGGCGCCCCGATGCCTGATTCGGTGACATCCAATTACGGAGGGCAGCGGCTGGACGGCACACTGGGTCTTAGTCTTACTAAGGGGCCTTTTAGTGTTGGAGTGGAGGGCGGTATGCCACTGTATCAGGATCTAAACGGCCTTCAGATGAAAACCACATGGTTTATGACAGCAGGCGTTCAGGTAATGTTTTAAAGATAAAATCTCATGCCCTTAGGCGTTGTGCCTAAGGGTGTGGAGGATGGTATGTGCTGTATATGCACCATTAATTCTTAGTTATTTCCAATTCTCTTTTGAACCGTAGTGTCCAGAGGCTTATGCAAGTCCTGTTTAAGGATAAATTGGCCAACCACGTTGTTTAAATTCTGAGAAAGGGTTCGCAAATTATTAGAGGCATCGCTTAACCCATCAGCCATAGATGCAGTTTGAGCCGAAATGCCGACTATCTCGCCCATGTCACTGATTATGGTATCTGCAAGTGAGGACATTTTAGGGGTAAAGGTAAGTATATAGTTTACTTTACTGTCCAGCTCTCCTACGCTCTGTACGATATGTTGAAGTGACTGTCCGGCCTCCTTAGATAAATTAACACCAGCCGTAACGCGATTTAAACTCTCTTGCATAGAGAAAACCGCTTTTTCAGTCTCAGTCTGAATGGAACTAATCATAGAGCCGATTTCGGTAGTAGCTTTAGAGGTTTTTTCAGCAAGTTTTCTTACCTCATCAGCTACCACGGCAAAACCTCTGCCGTGCTCTCCGGCCCTTGCAGCCTCAATTGCCGCATTAAGGGCAAGCAGGTTGGTCTGGTCTGCAATATCGTTAATAACGCTGATTATCTCTCCAATTTGTTTTGAGCGATCACCAAGGGTTGACATAACCTGAGAGGACTCAACAACTGTGGCCTCTATGCATTGCATTTCAGAAACGGTTTTATTTACGATATCACCTCCGCTTGTTGCTATTTTGAGAGTCTGGGAGGCGCTGTCCGCTATTTCTCTGGCACTTGAGCCAATCTGTCCGGCTGAGTCGGAAAGCTCGTTTGTTGATTCCATGACAAGCGAGGTACGTTTAGTTTGTTCTTTTATGTGGTTTTTTATCTCGGTTGATGACTCGTTTAATTTATCACTTGCCAAGGCCATATTATTAGAAGCATCAGATACATTACCAATATTGTGGTTTAACCGCTCTATCATGTTGTTCATAGAATGAGTCAGAGCTCCAACCTCATCATTGTTATCGTAATTGACATTTATTGTGAGGTTGCCATCAGAGAGTTTATTTATAGCGGTAACTGCTACATCAAGCGGTTTTATAAATACCCTGAGCATAATTACATACAGTATAAGCACAGTTATAACCATAGCGATAACAATAAATGCAGCTTGTATCAAAATTTCTTTATGAATTGCAGAAACTATTTGTGATACGTCCTTTATAACCAGAATTTCGCCAATATCGTTTCCGGAATAATCTTTAAAGGTAAAACTTTTAAAAAATATTGTTTTACCGTCTAACTTAGAAATCTTACCGGCTTTTTTCATATCCAACTTAAGTATCATGTCTCTGACCTGCGGCTCAGAATAAAGGAAAAACGTAAGACCGTCCTTTTCAAGGTCATTGTCCTTATCCTCAAATCTTTTTGATTCTTTAAAAATGCTGCTCTTTACAGAGACGGCATATGCCACAAGGCTTGCATTTTGTGCCGTCTCAAGTATAGCGTCCAGATCTCCGCCAAACTCCACACTGCCAACATGGTTACCATCGGGGGAAACCGGATAAACAATTCTTAATCCCAATCCTTCACGGCCTGCCCCTAGTCCGATCACCGGTTTTTTTGCGTTGTTAGCGGCAACCACGGTGTGTCTGAACGATGACAGGTCGTCATCGAATTTCTCCGGCTTGTGGACACGGAAAAAGCTCTTACTCTGCGGTGTATGAAATTGAAATTGTTTAACACTGTATTGCGATTTTAAATTCTTTTTAAAGTAATCCACCGTAAGTTTAGCCAGAGCATCTCTGTCACCTTTGGCAAAGGCGGAAACAATGTCATGATTTAAAAGCAAAATTTCCATAGACATACTTAGGTCTTTTGTTTTAGTTTCCAGTTCATTCTTATAGACTTTTTGAAAAACGTCAAAAGCACCCTGAGCGTTTTCTATGACGCTTTGCTGATTCTTTAAATAGTTATTGATTAAAAAGATTGTGCCTGATATGGAAATTACAATAGCTATAGATAATAAAATCTTAGTTTTTATACTGACAAATTTCTTCATATGATTTTTGCCTCCACCAATGCAATTATTTATAGTAGCGTCACTTAAGTATTACGGAGTATATTATATTGTAATCATCTGGATATTTTCAAATAGAAGTTCATTGCGAATGTTTGAACAAATACGTCTTGACTAAGACATTAAAAACTGAATGTTACTCATAAACAATATAAAAAGAGATGTTGGATTAAGTTATAATAAATAAAAATGATTATGATAATAGTAAAGTCTGTTAATAAAGTTCCCATTCGGTTAACGATAGAAAGGTGGAATCATATTGTGAGAAGACACCCAGAACTTGATGAACAAAAAGATAAAGTGATACAGTGCGTTACCTTGCCGGATTTAATACAAATCGGTGATTTTGGTGAACTTATAGCAATTAGGTTTTACGAGAAAACACCTCTGACATCAAAATATTTAGTCGTGGTGTATAAAGAGCTAAACGAAAATGATGGTTTTATAATAACAGCCTATTACACAAGCATACCTTCAGAGAGGAGGATTACAATATGGAAGCAATAAAGATACTTGAGAAAAAAGAAAATCTTAATTGGGATTATGATGAGGAGGCAGATGTACTCTATATCAGCGTTGGAGAGCCTGCAAAAGCTCTTGGGATGGATATAGGAGAAGGTGTGATAATGAGATACGTGGAAAATACAAGCGAACTTGTAGGAGTAACCATTATAGGAATTAAAGAACGTTTTCTAAAGGGACTTCATGCTAATTGAACAAAAATAAGTTGAAATGAACGGCTGAGATATAGTCTAAGACTGTCACTCTCTGCACACCTTGACACTCCTTACCCCATAAACGTTATAATTCCATTTAGTAAATAGTTTTAAAAATGTTCTTAATTAAAAAGAAACTTTTACAATGAAGATAAACACTATATTTTTTTTAGCTCTGATAATTATTTCACTTACCGGATGTGATAAGGCTGTAACAGCCTCCAAAGGACCACCTCCTGTGCCTGTTACCGTGCAAAAGGCGATTGCAAAGTCCATGCCGGTTGAGATAACCGCATTTGGCACGGTTGAGGCGTTTAATTCCTTGTCCATTATGCCGCAAGTTCCCGGTAGAATCCTGAAGATTCACTTTAAAGAAGGCCAATATGTAAAAAAAGGCGACTTGCTTATCACCATTGACCCTGAGCCGTATAAAGAAAAACTCACTCAGGCTGAGGCCGTCCTTGCTAAAGACAAAGCAAACCTAGCTTATGCCAAAGAAGAGGCACAAAGATACACGTTCCTGCTTGAAAAAGGCGCCGTCTCCCGCTCCGAATACGATAAAAACACAAGCGGTTACAGGGCTCAGGAGGAACTTGTTAAGTCCGATGTGGCTTTGGTAAAGCAAGCGAAACTTAATCTCAACTACTGCTCCGTACGCTCTCCGATTGAGGGTAAAACCGGAGGGCTTATACTGAAAGAGGGCTCAGTGGTTGAGGAAAATAAAACCAAAGTCGTCACCATTAACCAAATTCAACCCATATTGGTCAGATTCTCAGTGCCCGAAAAATATCTAAACGAAATCAAACGCTACAGCGATAGCGGCAGCCTTAAAGTCCTCTCATATCCTCCTAAGTACGAAAACACACCGCACGAGGGTAAACTCACCTTTATAAGCAACTCCGTTGACCAGAGCTCCGGAATGATTGAGCTTAAGGCTGAGTATGAAAACAAGGATGCTTTTCTTTGGCCCGGACAGTTTGTCAATGTCATCGTCTATCTGACGATTCAACAAAATGCCGTTGTGGTTCCCTCATCCTGCGTACAAGCCGGCCTTAAGGGCAATTACGCCTTTGTAGTTAAGCCCGATATGACCGCAGAACTTAGAAATGTGGTGGTTGACAGAGTGCAGAGGGATGAAACTGTTATTGCCTCAGGGATTGCACCAGATGATACTGTCGTAACCGATGGCCAGATAAAACTTAAAAACGGTTTAACTGTAAAGATCAATGAGGTGCCTGCTCAGGCACCGCTACAGAGCCCGAAACCTAAAAAACTGTGAATCTTTCCGAAATCTGGATACGACGCCCCATCATGACTATTTTGTTTATGGCAGGGATCTTGTTTTTTGGGATAATCAGTTACAAAAAGCTCCCTATCAATAACCTTCCTAATGTGGACTTTCCAACAATAGAGGTAAGCGCCGCTCTTCCCGGCGCTAACAGCGAAACCATGGCCTCCACTGTTGCCATGCCTTTGGAAAAGCAGTTTTCAGGTATTTCAGGCGTTGACTCAATGGTCTCTTCAAGTGTTCAGGGGAAAACCACCATCAATCTTCAGTTTTCACTGGATAGAAACATTGACGATGCCGCTCAGGACGTTAATGCCGCCATTTCCGCCGCTATGGGAGTACTCCCCGGAAATATGCCTAACCCACCCACTTACAAAAAGGTTAATCCCGGCGATATGCCTATTATCTTTCTGGGACTTGTCTCAGACACCCTGCCAATCACTGCCCTTAATGATTACGCCGAAAACATTCTGACCCCACATCTTTCCACTATTAACGGTGTGGCACAGGTGCGCGTTGTCGGCACTCAACGATTTGCTGTCAGAGTGCAGGTCAATCCCCGTACACTTGCAAACAAGGGGATTGGGATTAACGAGGTGCAAGACGCACTGGCAGCCGGAAATGTAAATCTCCCCGGCGGTGAGCTGCAAGGCACAAATACCGGGTTTATGCTTAAACCATACGGACAGATTTTTAACGCCGAAGGGTACAATAATCTCATCGTTACATATCAAAACGGCTATCCGGTCAGAATCAAAGACATCGGAAAGGCTATAGACGGCGTGGAATATAAAAAACAGAGAGCCTGGTTTTTTAGCAACGGACAAGCAAAACGTGGGATTTTTCTTCTGGTAAGCAGACAGCCCGGAACAAACACAGTAGCACTCGCAAAGGAAATAAAATCCCTAATGCCGATGCTTAAGGCCTCCATGCCGGGCTCTATGAATATGGCGATTTTCTACGACCAGTCGCTGTTTATTAAAGAATCCATAAATGATGTTCAATTCACTCTGATTCTTACGATTTTTCTGGTCGTCATCGTTATATTTCTTTTTATAAGAGCCGTAAGGCCGACTCTTATTCCGGCACTCAGTGTGCCTCTTTCACTTATCGGTACCTTTGCCGTCATGGATCTTATGGGTTATACGCTGAATAACTTATCTCTTATGTCTTTGACTCTTGCCGTTGGGTTTGTGGTTGATGACGCTATAGTTGTGCTTGAAAATATCGTAAGGCGAATGGAGATGGGTGAAAACGCAATGGATGCTTCACTTAACGGCTCCAAAGAGATTGGGTTTACAATTCTATCTATGACACTTTCTCTGGTTGTGGTTTTTATCCCGATTATGTTTATGGGAGGGATTATCGGGCGGCTTTTCAGGGAATTTCCCGTTTGCATTACATCTGCCATTCTTTTTTCCGGGCTTGTCTCACTAACCCTTACTCCGGTTATGGGATCTCGCTTTATGGGAGCTGTTAGTCACACTCATGGCCGCCTCTATGAATACTCCGAGGCGTTTTTTAAGAGGATGCTTAACTTTTACTCTGATACTTTAAAGTGGGTCATTTATCATCGCAGGTACGTTCTCGTATTTTTACTGTTTATAGTGGTTGGCACAGTTTTTTTGGCACGGGCGGTTCCCAAGGGGTTTATTCCAACTCAGGATCAGAACTTTTTCAGAGTATTTTCAATAGCCTCAGACAGTATCTCCTTTGACAGTATGGTAAAGCATCAGGAGGAGGTAATAAAACGATTCTTAGAAGACCCTGACATAAAAGAGGCAAGCGGGGCATCTGCTGCTGGTTTTCCGGGAGACACAAGCGGTATTCTTTTTTGCGGTCTCAAAGATAAGGCAGAACGTAAAAGCTCGGTTGATCAAATTATCAATCGTTTAAGGCCAAAGCTCAATCAGATTCCCGGCCTTATCGTCTCTTTGGTAAACCCTCCGCTTATTACAATTGGAGCCAGAATTGCCAGCGCCCAGTGGCAATACACGCTACAAACCACTGACATTGATGAGTTATTTAAGTATGGAACCCAAATGGAGGAAAGCCTTAGCAAGCTTCCGGCACTTACCGATGTCAGATCAGATCTTCAGATGAGAAAACCCACCGTGGAAATCATCATAGACAGGGATAAAGCCTCAGCACTGGGGCTGACATTAAAGCAGATTCAGGATGCTTTTTATAGCGCTTATAGTGACAGGCAGGTCTCCACCATGTACACGGCTGCAAACCAGTACTATGTCATACTTGAACTTGCTCCCGGATTTACAGAATCCCCTGAACTGCTTTCCATGCTCTACATTAAATCCTCCAATGGTAAACTAATTCCCCTTTCCACGGTTGCGCAAACTCGCCAGACCGTTTCCCCGCTAAGTGTAAATCACATTGGACAGGTGACGGCTGCTACAATATCGTTTAATCTTAAACCGGGGTACTCAATAGGAACAGCGATGGAGGACATTAATAAACTTGCCCAAAACACTCTGCCGACCACTATTACCACAAGTTTTCAGGGCTCTGCTCAGGCCTTTAAGCAATCATTTGCAAGCATGGGTTTTCTGCTGATTGTGACGGTGGTGATTATTTATCTGGTTTTAGGGATGCTCTATGAGAGCTTTTTTCACCCTCTTACAATCCTGACTGCCCTTCCTCTTGCCGGTTTTGGCGCTCTGTTTGCCCTGTGGATTTTTGGCAGGGAGCTTGATATGTACGCATATGTTGGGATGATTATGCTTATAGGAATCGTTAAGAAAAACGGAATCATGATGGTTGACTTTGCTCTTGACGCTGAAAGACACGAGGGACTCTCCGCTGAGGATTCAATTTTTAAAGCCTGCCAAATCAGATTCAGACCCATTATGATGACTACAATGGCAGCACTTTTTGGCACACTGCCGATAGCTCTTGGGATAGGCGCAGGAGGTGAAGCACGCCAGCCTCTTGGTATATGCGTCGTCGGAGGTTTGTTTTTTTCTCAGTTTATGACGCTATACATTACGCCAGTGTTTTATATATATATTGATAAGTTCAATCGCTGGATAACGAAGGATTCTAAAGAGAAAAGGGCGGGCGGAGCTCGCATTGAAACTTTTTAATTGGCGGAACGACAATTGAAAAATTATTCACCCTACAGGCACATCAACCAAACCACCCAATTGTCAACAACAAACCTGAGGTCAAGGAGGCCAGCCTCCTTGCAGGTGGGAGTCTAAGGGGGAGGACAGAGTCCTTCCCCTTCTAAACTTACTTCATCCACGGTTGTCTTTTTTTTAGAAGTAAGATTAAACTGGATAATGGATGATAACGTTTTATTAACTGTACGCAATCTCAGGAAAAACTATGGCAGTGAAAAAGCCGCAGTGGCAGGTGTCAATTTTAGTTTTTTAAAGGGCGAATTTGTAGGCCTTTTAGGGCCTAACGGAGCCGGTAAAACCACAATTATTAAAATTCTGACCGGTCTTATTAAACCCTCATCTGGCGAGGTCAGCTACTACGGTGAGGAGTTCTTTGAAAACTCAAAGCGTTTAAAGGCTATCATTGGAGTTGTGCCTCAGCAAAACAACCTTGACAGGGATTTGACGGCTTATGAAAACCTCTACCTTCACTGCCTGCTCCACGGCATCCCTAAACCTGAACGTTCAAAGAGGATTGAAGCGTTCCTGACGTTTGCCGGTCTTTTGGATGTGAAAGACAAAGCGGTCAAAACATTTTCCGGAGGGATGATGAGGCGGCTTGTCATCTTACGCGCATTGCTGCATGAGCCGGAAATCATATTCCTTGATGAGCCCACTATCGGGCTTGACCCTCAGATTAGACGTACCATATGGGATTTTATCGTAACCATAAATCAGACAAAAAAAACCACCATTCTCTTAACCACTCATTATATCGAGGAGGCTGAAAAGCTCTGCGCACGGGTACTTATAATAGACGGAGGAGTGATAATAACAAGCGGCACTCCGGGCGAACTTAAAGCCGCAACCGGAAAGTTTGTCCTTGAAACTTTTAAAGAGGACAAAACCGAGGAGAATTTTTTTGAAAACAAAGAGGATGCAATTGAGGCTATTAAAAACTGCTCCTATGCCTGTAAGATACGGGAGTGCACACTTGAGGATGTGTTTTTACAAATAACAGGACGGAAAATTAATGTTTAACGGCTTTTATGCAGTTTTATACAGAGAAATCTCTATTTTCAGAAAACGGTTAAAAAAACAGCTTCTTTCTCAGTCGCTGTCCCCGCTTCTTTATTTAATAGCTTTTGGCTGGGGCATGGGGAATTCTGTTGTGGTTGGGAATATGTCATATATGTCGTTTCTTATTCCGGGATTAATCACAATGAACAGTCTTAATCAAAGTTATGCCATCTCTGGGGAGATGAACATATCGAGGTTTTACTTTCACACATTTGAACAATACTTGACGGCTCCTGTGTCTCACTTTGAAATAGTGCTTGGGGAGGCGGTCTTCGGAGTGTTGCGCGGGGTGCTGAGCGGGCTTATGATCTTTGCCTTTGCAGTTGTCTTTAACGTTAAGTTGCAATTTAACGCTGTCTTTATACCTGCCCTGCTTTTGCACACCTTTTTATTTGCCTCACTTGCCGTAACCACCTCGATGGTTGTAAAAGACCATGCCGGGCAGGCGCTGGTTAATAATTTTGTGATAACACCTATGATTTTCCTTTGCGGTACGTTTTATCCCGTTGACAGACTCCCAGTGTTTTTTAAGGCAGTCGTCTATATGCTGCCTTTGACCTATTCAGTTAAGGTAATACGTGCCTCGCTCACAGGCGGTGAGATTAATCCACTGTATATGCTTTTGCTTTTTGCATACTCTGTGGTATTCTTTCTTACAGCAGTCGTTGCATTAAAAAAAGTGGAGAGTTAAACTTACAAATGATTAACATTATGAATAAAAACATTGTGTATTCTCTTGGGCTTGGGCCCGGTGACCCTGAGCTTATCACAGTCAAAGCCATGCGGATTTTAGAGCAATCCGATGTCGTAATTGTGCCGCAGTCGGATGAGTTAGGCAGAAGTGTGGCCAGAGACATCGTATCACATTATACACCGGATGAAAAAATTCAGATGTACTATTTCCCTATGAATAACAAAAAAGAGGAGTTATCAAAAAGATACACTGAGCTTGCCGAGACGATTAAATCTATCCTTAATTCCGGTAAAACCGTCTCGTATGTTTCAATGGGAGACCCCACACTGTTTAGCACATCAAACTATCTTACCGATAAACTTAAAAATATCGGAGTTGTGATAAAACACATTCCCGGAATAAGTTCAGTAAATGCGTCCTCTGCACTTTTAGGGATTTCGCTTGCCAGCAAAGGAGACAACATCGGCATCTATGAACTCAGTACAAAAGCAGACGTTAACACCGAAAGGATAAAAAATCACTCAACCGTAGTATTTATGAAAGTCCACAAGAAATTGAATGCCCTGATTGAGGCCATAAGGGAATCCTCACCTGATGTGGCATATTTGGTACAAAGGGTTGGACTTAAGGGCGAAAACATTGTAGATTTACTCCAATCCTCACCGGATTTTGATGCAGCGTACCTTTCACTTGCTATTGTAAAAAGAAGAAAAATTTAGAAAGTAAGTACTTTCTATCATCAACGTCTTCTTTTTTTTTCAAAAGCATGTTTCAAAACCTTGTTGTACCAAAAAATATAATACTTATCCCACACCCAGCAGATTAACCGGAAATAAACCCTACAAAACATCTTTTAAAAAAGATTAGAGAAAAACATCACCATAATATCGTTTTTAAATCCATTGACAGACTTGAAGATACACTTTGCACTGCTCTGAATGACATCTATCTTGATCCTGACAGGCTCACTTCTATGACCAATTTCCCTTATCTTAAATTACCTCTATGAACGCTATTTGGTCTTAAACTGACACCTATACCAATCGCTCCAGTAAAGAGAAACGGTATTAGGATATTAAACAGGCCAAGAATCATAGAGGCCAGATAAATCAGGAGGACGCCCCCTGTGGCCTTTACCACTCCTAACAATAGACGGCAAGTGATTATCACTATGCATCAACACAGGCTCTTAGTGTATAATTCAGAGAGGAGACCTGTTTGAAACTCATATTGAAAATAGTGTTGGCGCTTTTAGTGACAACGGCGTTGGCTGGTTTGTTTGTTTTCGTCAGACATACGCATCATGTTAAGGGCGGTACGCAGATATATAAGAAAACTAAAATTGCGATGGATACCGCTATTACGATTACAGTTGTCTCAGAGCGTCAGGAAAAGGCTGAAAAAGCCATTGATGTGGCGTTTAAGAAAATTGATTATTATGACCACATCTTTAGTTTCTTTTCGCCGGATAGTGAAGTCTCACTTATTAATAAAAATGCCGGCATTAAACCCGTTCAGGTGTCAAATGATACCTTTGAATTAGTGAAAAAAACTGTGGAAATCTCGGAGTTAACTGAAGGGGCCTTCGATCCAACAGTTGGAGCATTTATGGTACTATGGGATTTTGCTAAGGCAGTTAAACCCTCTGATGATGAATTAAAAAAACGGATTCCTCTGGTGAATTATAAAAATATTATACTAAATGAGGCGAACTCCTCCGTCATGCTTAAACTAAAGGGAATGATGCTTGATTTTGGCGGCAATGCCAAAGGATATGCTGCAAATAAGATTGCAGAGGTGCTTAAAGGGGAGGGAATAACCTCAGGAATAGTTGCAATAGCCGGAGATATTAAAACCTTTGGGACAAAGCCCAATGGCAGCCCGTGGTATATTGGAGTGCGAAACCCTCGCGGGACTCCCTCAGATCTTGTTGGAATTCTAAAACTTAAAGACCTGGCAGTATCAACCGCAGGCGACTATGAACGCTTTTTTATTGAGGGAAATCACCGCTACCACCACATATTAGTACCTCAAACCGGCTATCCGGCAACGGAGTTCCAAAGCGTAACAATCGTTAACTCCGAGGGGTTTATTACCGACTCGCTTGATAATGCAGTCTTTGTAATGGGAAAAGTAAAGGGGCTTGAATTTATAAAAAAACGTAATTTTAAAGCATTTCTGATATACAGCGATAACACGACCTATATAACGGACAACCTAAAAGAGGAATTTGAGCGGGAAAACTCTCATTAAGACTCTGACTTACTGGGATGTGGCACTGTTTCTGTTTTTATTAACAGGCTCTGTCACAGCTCTAATTTATGTTTCTGCCGGAGTATCCAAAGGGGCGGTAGTAAAGATAGAGGTTAACAACAAGCTCCTCTACCGGTATCCACTCAATGAAGACAGGCGAATTCACCTTGAGTTTATGGATATAGAGGTAAAAGGCGGACGGGTTGCCGTAATAGATGCAGACTGCCCAAACAAGTTATGTGTTAAACAGGGGTTTATAGACAGGGGAGCTATAATTTGTCTTCCCAACAGAACCGTCATAACTGTTGAGGAAAATGGCAAGGACAAGCGGGGTGTTGTTGATGCAACAACGTGATAAGTTAACTCTGGCTATGCTAAGTGCGTTTGCCGTTGCGATTACTGGTTTTGAGAGGTTTATCCCAACTCCTGTTCCGTGGCTACGGTTTGGCCTTGCCAATATCATCATTCTGATAACGCTGATTCTGTATGGATTTAAGGCAGCCTTTACTGTGTCATTGATAAGAGTGATAGGGGGCTCAATCATGACAGGCACGTTCTTAGGTCCTGCCTTTGTGCTAAGCTTAAACGGCAGCGTGTTAAGTGTGCTCTCTATGGGAGCGCTTTTCAGGATTATGCCAAAAATATTTAGTCCAATAGGACTTAGTCTTATAGGCGCTCTCTTTCACAATTTGGGACAAATACTATCTGCGTATTTTTTATTTATACAAAATTTCAGGGCAATACTTGTAATAACACCGATTATACTCCTTTTAGGAACGCTTACGGGAGCGGCTAACGGAATAGTTACAGCAGTTGCGCTTGAGCGCTTGAAAAAAAGTCGGGATAACGTACACAATACCTGATGAGGATAAAGTGTCCAATGTGTAGTAAAGATGTTGAGTACACCGGTAACCCATTCAGGCCATTTTGTTCAGAGAGGTGTAAATTAACAGATTTGGGCAAATGGGCATCTGATGAGTACAGGATTGCCGGTAGCCCGATAAATAATGATGATTCTGTGGATAATAACGACGATACAGAGGAGGATTAAGAAAATGATAAAAGTGGCAGTAGCCGGAGCATCCGGCAAGATGGGACAAAGAATCGGTATTTTAGCAACAGAACATCCTGATATAACCCTTAGCGGAGCATTTGAAAGGGCAGGACACAGTGCAATTGGTAAAGACTTTGCAGATGTAGCAGGAGGCGCTAAAACCGGGGTTTTTGTAAATAATTCTTCAGATGCTCTACGCGGAGCTGATGTGGTCATTGAGTTTACGGTAGCTGAGGCAACCCTTGAAAACTTAAAAACCTACGCTTCCCTCAAAATTCCAGCGGTCATTGGTACAACAGGCTTAAGCGCCGCTCAAATCGAAGAGCTTAAACAACACGCAAAGGCAATCCCCATCGTGTTTGCTCCCAACATGTCAGTCGGTGTAAATCTCCTTCTGAGGGTGCTTAAGGATGTTGCCTCAACTCTAGGCGATGACTATGACATAGAGATAGTGGAGGCGCATCACAGGCTGAAAAAGGATGCTCCAAGCGGAACTGCAATTAAAATGGCTCAGGTGATAGCAGAGTCACTGGGCAGAGATTTAAACGAGGTTGGAGTGTATGAACGTAAGGGGATGATTGGAGAGCGCACTAAAAAAGAAATCGGAATTCAAACTGTAAGAGCCGGAGACATTGTGGGTGAGCATACGGTAATGTTTGGAGGACTGGGTGAAAGGATAGAGATAACCCATAAGGCATCAAGCCGTGATACCTTTGCTCGCGGCGCTCTAAGAGCGGCACTATGGCTCAAAAACAAACCGGCAGGGCTGTATGATATGCAGGATGTGCTGGGATACTGATTGGAGGAGAACACTTTGAGAGAACATCGCGTATGTCCGTGGTATTTGGCTTACACTTTTGACAATCCGCTTAGGAACCTGGTGCATCAGCCGGAAAAACTCCTGTTACCGTACGTGAAAGCCGGGATGAGAGTGTTGGATATTGGTTGTGGCATGGGGTATTTTTCAATCGGAATGGCAAAACTAGTCGGAGACAGTGGACACGTCACATCAGTTGACCTTCAGCAGAAAATGCTTGAAGTGCTAATGAAAAGGGCAAAACGCAACGGTGTCGCTAACCGTATATCACCGATACTGTGCAAGGAAAACAGTCTTGAGGTTAACGAAAAAGTGGATTTTGTAATTGCTTTTTGGATGGTTCATGAGGTGCCTGATCAAAACGCGTTATTCATACAGCTCAGCTCTATATTAAATCCCGGATCAAAAATGCTTATTGCAGAGCCTAAAATGCACGTTACAGAGCAAGGTTTTAAAGCGTCAATTGAAACAGCTAAAAAACATGGGTTTTCTTTGGTGGAAACTCCTAAAGTGTTTTTAAGCCAAAGCGCAGTGCTCATGTTAAATAAATAGCGGCAGATGAAGACAGTTTTTTTCATATTCATATTTCTTATGTTTGCCGTAAATCAAGCGGCATCCGCAGAGATAACGGGCACATATGTACGGGGAGAACATGGCGTAAAAGGAAAGATATTGTCCAAACCAATCTATTTAAGCGTACCGCATGTGGTCTTAAAAGTTGATGGTGCTCCGCATGGCTTTTGTCTGATTCGGGAGTCAGAGGACTCAGAAGAGGTTCTCTGCACAGGGGGTCAGATTATTGGGAAGACTTTGCTACCGGGAACATACACAGTTTTCCCGGCCCCGCCTGCTAACAAACACAAAGAGTCGGTGTCCGTTTATACACAACCAGTTGCCCCTGCTAATAAGACAAAGTTGCCGTCAAAAAAGTAAAATCCGCAGATCGCACAGATTTTCACAAATTTGTACTTTTTTATCTGCGTTTATCTGCGTCATCTGCGGATTAAATTCTTTTTTATAATCCCTTACCTTATTTCCGTTTGTGTTTAACGCCCTCCATAACGGCTCCCGTGCCGGCTGATGTTACCATCTGGGCGTATCTGACCAGGTAGCCTGTTGTGATTTTAGGCTCTGGTGCTTTCCATTTTTTCAGTCTCTGCTTTATCTCAACTGTATCAACAAGGAGTTCTATACTGCGCTCCGGAATATTAATTTTTATTTTATCGCCGTTTTCCACAATTGCAATAGTGCCTCCCTCCATGGCCTCAGGCGAAATGTGGCCAATACAGGGGCCGCGTGTGCCGCCGGAAAATCTCCCGTCTGTTATAAGCGCTACGGATTCACTTAGTCCCATGCCGGCTATTGTTGCGGTTGAGGAGAGCATCTCACGCATCCCAGGGCCTCCTTTTGGGCCTTCATACCGAATCACCACAACATCACCGTGTGTGATTTCCCCATTCATAATGGCGCACATTGCAGACTCCTCTGAGTCATACACACGCGCTGTGCCCTCAAAAACCATCATATTTTCGATGATTGCCGATTGCTTCACAACAGCGCCGCCTGGAGCAAGGTTGCCCTTTAAAATCGCTATTCCGCCCTCTTTGTGATGGGCTTTTTCAACTGGCCTTATAACCTCCTCATCCTCGATCGAGGCCGTGCGTATTATATCGCTTATGCGTTTACCGGACACTGTCGGCAGATCGTGTATCAGGTGGCTAAGGCGTTTAAACACTGCTGGTATCCCTCCGGCATAGTGCAAGTCCTCAAGGTAGTTGGTTCCACCGGGGAGCATATTAGCTATGTGTGGGGTTGTTTTGCTTATTGCGTTAAAAATCTCAAGCGGGAGCTTTACACCTGCTTCATATGCAATGGCTGGTATGTGGAGCACCGTGTTTGTTGAGCCGCCTAAAGCGGTATCCACTCTTATTGCGTTTTCAAACGCCTTCAGAGTCATTATCTTTCTGGGGGTAATGTTTTTCTTAACAAGTTCGGTTATGCGGGCGCCGCTTTCAAATGCGATACGCCGTTTCTCTGCCGATATGGCTAATGCTGTGGCCGAAAAGGGTAAACTCATCCCCAGAGCCTCTGTCACACAGGCCATCGTGTTAGCCGTGTACATGCCCTGGCAGGAGCCTGTGCCCGGACAGGCACACATCTCAAGCGATTGTAAGTCTGAATCGTTTAACAATCCTCTTTTATATTTTCCAACAGCTTCAAAAGTGTCATTAACCATTGACAGTCGCTTGCCTTTAAGATAACCGGAGTGCATAGGGCCTGCTGTTACCACTATGGATGGAATATTAAGGCGGGCTGCGGCCATAAGCATTCCAGGCGTAATTTTATCACAGTTGGTTAGCAGCACAAGGCCGTCAAGCTGATGAGCGTTAGCAATAGCCTCTACCATATCCGCTATCAGTTCCCGGGATGGCAGCGAGTAGTGCATCCCTCTGTGTCCCATAGCTATACCGTCGCATATTCCCGGCACTCCAAAGAAAAAAGGATAACTGCCCCCTGTGTGCACTCCCTTTTCTATAAAACGCTCCATGTCTCTCATGCCGGTATGCCCGGGAATAATGTCTGTAAAACTCGTAGCAACCCCAATGAACGGTTTATCCATCTCTGAGCGCGGTATTCCGGTAGCGTATAAAAGACTCCTGTGAGGCACTCGCTCAAGCCCCTTTTTTATCTGATCGCTTCTCACTCTAA
>JADFYB010000020.1:25273-28468 GCA_015233245.1 Nitrospirota bacterium
CTCCTGTGAGGCACTCGCTCAAGCCCCTTTTTTATCTGATCGCTTCTCACTCTAACCCCCTTCAGTTACTAATTTGCAAACTTTTTGAACTCCCGAATCATTTCTGCTAATTTGTCCTTTCTCTGTAGCTTTTCCTTTTGCAGCATCTTCCTGTGCATGTCCTCATCCAGAGTAAGATAGACCTTTGAGTCGTATTCATAAATCTGTTTATCCAACGTCCTGTGTTCATCCTCGATTTTTTTGAACACCTCATTACCTGTCCTCAGCTTATCTACTATCTCCTGCTCAGTCATTAATAAATACCTCCTTTTATGCTGTTAATAATTCTAACTGTTACATGGAATTCAGTATTTCGCCTGATAACTTAAAGGAGCTTTCTATGCAGTCGTTTACCCCTATTCCTTTGTATGAATTACCGTGCAAGTAAAGCCCCAAATGCTTTCGCTGCAATTGTTGAAGCCGCTCTAAAATTGTTGCGTGTCCTACATTGTACTGGGGAATGGCGCGCTGGTGCCGGTATATTCTTACCAACTCAGGCTCTCCCTGAATACCCATTACGCTGGAAATTTCCTCCATTACCAGAGTCGTTAACTCTGCGTCACTCTTATTGGCTGCCTCAGATGCCCTGGCGCCCCCTATCATGGTACGTAGCAAAATAAAACCCTCAGGCGCTCTGCCTGGAAATATACACGAATCACACAACGTGCCCAGTATCCTCTTGTTTGCTACCGATGGTACCAAAAAACCAAATCCGTCAAATACTTGCGTGAAACTCCCAACCTTAAATCCCATACACACTACGGCCACACTGGGATACGGTATTTGAGCAAGTTCCCGTGTCATAGAGGCGTCAAAATCTCTGAGTATCTCAGCAGAAGCGTATGCCGGTGTTGATAAAACAACTCTGCCGGCTGTAACAGTTTCGCCGTTGTCAAGTGTAACCACGTAGCCGCTTTCTGCTTTATCTATTGAGATAACTTTGGTGCTGGTTTTAACCCTCTGGCCAAGGTTTTCTTTAAGTGCGGCGATAAGAGAGCCCATACCGCCTTCAAATGATGTTAATTTGCCGCCAGGACCTGCTGAGACCTCATGCTTGCTTTTCCTTGCATCCCACTTCATCCTGATCATGCCGCGTATGAGCCCGCCATATGTTTGCTCAAGGTTATTGATTTTAGGAAAACACGATTTCAGAGACAGTTTTGAAGCATCTCCGGCATAAATGCCTGAGGCCATAGGCTCAATGAGTGTCTCAAATGCTTCTCGTCCCAGACGTCTGACGGCGAAATCCCGCAGAGTCTCATCGTCCTGGCAGTTACGTGGAGCAACGGCCTCATAGAGCAGCCGGAGTTTACCGGAGAGGCTTAATAAATCAGAGGCCATAAATCCAATCGGAGATTCCATAACTTGCCGCAGTTTGCCGTCTTTATAGATGTAACGTTTTCTGGCTTTGTCGCTGCTGATTAGCGGTTGAAGGTTTAGCATATCGGCAAGTTCAAGGGTTTTCTCTCTGTTATTCAAAAAGCCGTTAACCCCTCCCTCTAACGTGTAGCCGTCCTGTTTTTCAGTCCAAATTTTACCGCCTGTTTTTGTCTCTGACTCATAAACGACAACGTCAAGCTCCGGTCTGCTCCTTAACAACAAATAAGCAAGACTCAACCCCGAAATTCCACCACCCGCTATCAACACATCCATCTTATTTCATAACCCTTTACAAATCCTCTCTTAAAGACTCCACCGCATCACACCGTCTAAAACCCTCACAGAGGGCTGCCTGATTAAAAAGTAATTTTGCTAAAGAGATCAGTTATAATGTATAAACTATTTGCAATTATCATTGTTACATTATTATTACATCTAAAAGAGTAAAAAGTCAAAGATGACTACTAAAAACCGAAAAAAATTATTTGCTTTACTTATGGACTTATGCTAAAATGGCAAAGCTATCATCAGCTTTATAGTTTTGGCCATTGTTTGAGATGGTTTTACAAATAACATTAAGGAGACTGTTAACTAAGGCGAAACTATGGCAGAAAAAAACTTAAAAAACGACAAATTAAACATACTCAGTGAATGTACGATAAGCACCGAGATTGATGCTATCATGACGTCCTTCCTGTACCATTTGAAATACACACTGGGAAAAGACGAATACACAGCCACTAAACGGGACTGCTATAAGTGCATAGCCTTTGTTGCAAGGGACCATCTTATAGATAAGTGGCTGAAAACTCAGCAAACATACTATGAAAAAGACGCAAAAAGAGTTTATTATCTCTCTTTAGAGTTTCTTGTTGGGCGCTCTTTGGGTAATACTCTGGTTAATCTGGATATAGAGGAGGCAGTAGGTGAGGCGTTGTCCAACATTGGTTATGACATTGAGGAAATAAAGACCTATGAGTGGGATCCGGGGCTGGGTAACGGAGGACTGGGGAGGCTTGCAGCATGTTTTATGGATTCGCTTGCCTCGCTTGAAATCCCGTCCTACGGTTACGGAATTCGATACGAATACGGGATTTTCTTTCAACGGATAAGAAACGGTTATCAGTTAGAAACTCCGGACAATTGGCTAAGATACGGTAATCCGTGGGAGATAGAGCGGCCAGAGTACTTATATGTTGTTAAGTTCTATGGCAATGTGAGAAATTATATCGATGGAGCGGGCAAATTACACCACGAGTGGGTAAACACTCAGGACGTTGTCTCAGTAGCTTATGACACTCCTATCCCCGGGTACAAAAACAACACGGTGTTAAATATGCGGCTTTGGTCGGCTAAATCCACACGTGAATTTGAGCTTGGGTATTTTCAGCATGGTGATTATGAAAGCGCAGTGGGCGATAAGGTTCAGACTGAGACAATCTCAAAGGTGCTTTATCCAAATGACAACATATTTGAAGGCAAGGAGCTGCGCCTTAAGCAGGAGTATTTCTTTGTTTCGGCAACACTGCAAGATATAATCAGAAGATACAAGAAAAACCACCCTGACCGTGCGGATTTTAATAATTTTTCCGATAAGGTGGCAATACAGTTAAACGACACACATCCTGCTATAGCTATAGCTGAGTTAATGAGGATTCTTTTAGATGAGGAATGCTTTTGCTGGGATACAGCATGGGATATAACAACGGCAACGTTTTGTTATACAAACCACACAATAATGCCTGAGGCGCTTGAGCGCTGGACGGTGTCTCTTTT
>JADFYB010000185.1 GCA_015233245.1 Nitrospirota bacterium
TGATATGGAATGGAGAGCCATTAAACACGGGGAGGATACAGACGATTGCCAATGTCTCTTATGAAAAAGGCAAAAGTTAATACAAATCTCTCCATCTGAGGGGAGGCTCTAACCTCCCCTTTAAACCTCTTTAAGTGCAATAATAGGTAATTTATCTGTTTATCCTTATTTATCCTATTCAATAATCTTCCGTTTACCGATTGTTTTGAAATTTTATTAATGTAATAATTATAGCAACTAAAGTCATTATTTGGAGAAACGCTAATATTATCGCAGTGTTTATTGCTGAATTTATCAAAAGGAGGAGGACAGTGTTATGATAAATTTTATTGAAAAGGCAGCCACGAAAAGTTTTGATAAGCCCGATGAGATTATATGCTTTTCTAAAGGTAAACTTGAACTAATCACTATTGGAGAGAGGAAAATCGGACGCGCCACGTTTGAGCCGGGCTGGGAATGGTCAACATCCTTACAGCCCATTGTGAAAACTATGCGCTGTGAATCCCCACATTTACAATATCACATGTCTGGGACGTTAAAGGTTTTAATGGATGATGGCACGGAGTTTGAGTGTAAGGCAGGCGATGTATCTTTGCTGCCGGCTGGGCATGATGCCTGGGTGGTTGGAGAGGAACCTGTTGTGGTTGTGGACTTTATAGGTATGATGGATTACGCTAAAGAAACAACGTCGGTATAAGATTTCTTATAAATCAACATAAATAGAAGGAGGATAATTGCAATGTCGGAGAAAGAAAAAAGTTTGTTTTGTGGAATAAACAGGGTAAAAGACGCAGAGAATATTACTGAACTTGAAAATAAACATCTTCCGTTTATTATGTGTCCGGATGAGGTAAAATCAGGTGAGCCCTTTGAGGTCAGAATAAAAGTTGGCGAAATCCCGCATGTAATGCTTGATGGGCATTTTATTCAGTGGATAGACGTCTATTTTGGTGAGAGCTTTTATGCAAGAGTGGAATTAACGCCGGTAGTTACCCTTCCAGAGTTTTCACTTTTTTTGGTAAAAGGCGGAAAGCACAGAAAATCTACCTTACGTGTGGTGGAGAGGTGTAATTTGCACGGCCAGTGGGAATCTATAAAAGAAATCACCGTTAAGGAATGAGGTCAGGTGGTTTTTAATGTAGGAATATTGTTAAAGTAGTTTGTATGTATCTACAGGGTGAGCCTCACCATGATGGAGGTTAGACTTTAATTACTATTTAAAAAGGGGGACTTGTAAGATGGCAGTAAAAAAAGTTGGAGAAAAATACAAATGTAATGTTTGCGGCAACGAGGTGGTAGTGACAAATGTCGGAGGCGGTGAGCTGGTGTGCTGTGGGAAGCCCATGCATGAGATGTCGTTATAACCAATAAAGTAGCAATCAGAAGCAAACACAGGCGTCAAGTAGAAAGCGACTCAATCGTACTTTGTAGGGGCGAATAATTATTCGCCCCTGCTTTTGACGTGTGCTTTCGAGGTTAAGGGAGAATAAGTAGTGAGCATAAAAAGTAAATTTGTGGCCGCAATATTATTAATTTCAGCGATCCCTCTTTTTTTAATGGGGCTGATTATTTATAACCATTATAAAAATTCATTATTTATTACTATTGAAAATCATCTAATGGAATTAGGGACAATTCAAAATTCCAGAATTAAAGTGTCTATAGAAAGATTTACAGACAGTGTGAGAATGATAGAGAACAGGCCATTATTGAAAAAACATCTTGCATTATATAATGAAACCGGAGATATTAATGCTTTAAATCATATTAATGAAACAATAGATGATATAAGAAAAACTTTTCCTATGTTTCACGAAATAAGTATTGTCAATACAGCCATGAAAGTTGTCTCATCTTCAAATGCTTCAAGTGTTGGTATGGTATATAAAGAGAATGAAATTCTGCCCAAAAGAGATAATAGTTGTGGTTATGTGGAGGTATTTAAAGGAGAGGACAATTATGCCGACCTTCGTTTTTCATGTTTACTGACGATAGATAATAAATTAGAAGGTTTTGTTACTGCTATAGTGCATGGAGGCTTTCTGAATGAAATTACAAATGACTATTCCAACATGGGTAAAACCGGTGAAACAGTTGTAGCAAAACGGGATAAAAACGGAAATGCCTTGTTTATAGTGCCGTTGCGATTTGATAGCAATGCCGCCTTCAGACGTGTAGTATCAAAAGATGATACTACAGTTCTCATGACGCAGGCATTACTCAAAAAAGACAATTTGTTTAAAGAAGCTGAAGACTACAGAGGAGTAAGTGTGTTTGGAGTCACGCATTATTTAAAGGATACAGATTGGGGAATTGTCGTCAAAATTTTCAAATCAGAAATGATGGAACCTTTGGCACAATTAAGGAATATTCTGATTTTTAGTTATATTTTCTTAATGGGTATTATCATTATCACTGTTATGTATGTTTCCAAACGCATTACCGCTCCGTTAATGGAGCTTACAAATACAGCAGTACTTATAAGCAAAGGTGATTTTTCTCAAAAAATACAAAACGTGTCAAAGGATGAGACAGGTGTCTTAGCCACAGTATTTAACCGGATGACAGATATGCTTACCGTCAGAGAAGATGAGCTATCTAAACACAGAGAATCTCTTGAACAGCTCGTTTATCTGCGTACAGACGAACTTAATGCCTCTAACGAATCGTTAGAATCCGAAGTAGAAGCTCGAAAGATTACAGAAGCAAGTTTAGTTGAAACAAATAATAAGCTAAACAGTCTGATTAGTTATATACCTGATATTGTATTATTTAAAGACGTACAGAAAAGATTTATACTGGTTAACAAGGTTTTTGAAGAAATAATCGGTTTAAAAAGAGCAGAAGTTCTTGGAAAAACAGTGGAGGACTTTTTTCCTGCCAACGATGCAGAAGTATATACCAATGAAGATGAAACAGTTATGAGGACACGCAACACTATCCGCAATGTTAAAATATTACATATAGGAGATAAAAATATTTATTTAGATACGATTAACGCCCCAATTTTCGATAACTCTGGTACTCTTATAGGGCTTGTAGTAATAGGCCGAGATATAACGGAAATGACAAATATAACAAACGCGCTTCAGGAAAGCGAAGAGAAATACCGTGCCCTCGTAGAAAATAGCAATGATATTATCTCCCGCCTCGATAAAGACAACCGATACCTCTATATAAATCCGACCGTAAGCACATTTTTGGACTTAAAGCAGGAGAATTTTATTGGTAAAACAAACTGCCAGATAGGCTTACAAGAGCACTCTCCTGTCTTATTGGATGAAAAGATACAAGAAGTCTTTAATACGCATCACCAGCAGGAGGTCGAGATTGAAATTAAGGGACTCAGAGGTAAAACATATTTCAGTTGTCAGCTCATACCTGAATTTGACAGTGCTGGTGAGGTAATAACCGTCGTGGCTATTTCGCGTGATATAACAAAACGCGTCGAACTTGAACATCAGCTAATGGAAAGAAACGAAATGCTTGAAGATATTGTAAAACGCCGCACCGCAAAACTAATAGAATATAACGATAATCTTATAGAAGAAGTGCGTCAGCGTAATGATGTACAAGCTCAGTTAGAAAGAGAAAAAAACCTCTCCGATACTATAGTTAACACATTACCGGGGATTTTTTGCCTTTTTGACAAGATCGGCAAGTTATTATTATGGAACAAGAACCTTGAGGCTGTTACAGAATACTCATCTGAAGAGATATCTGATATGAGCATATTTGACTTCTTTACCGACGAGCAGAAAGAGTCCGCCTATAGTGAATTCAGAGACATATTTGTAAACAGAAAAGGCGATTACGAAAAATATCTCTGCAACAAAAGCGGGAAACATATCCCGTTTTATTTAGTAGGTTCAGTAATAGATTTAGATAACGAGCCTTACTTAACACTGATAGGCATAGATATAACTGACCGTAAAAAAATTGAAGATGAGTTGGTATCGTCAAGGGAAATGCTGCGCCTTAACGCAATTTATCTGCAAAACACTATTGAGGAGGACAGAAAGAAGATAGCAAGAGAACTACACGACGACCTGAGTCAGGCGTTGACGGTATTAAAAATCGAGATTTTAGATGTTGGAAAATCAACTGGTTTATCTGATAAACACATAATAGTTGATAAGATAAAAAATATCACTGGCATTGTTGACAATATTATTGACAACATGCATAGCCTTGTAATGTCCTTGCGGCCAACCGTACTTGATGACTTTGGTTTGGTGTCTGCCATAGAGTGGCAGATTAACGAACTTCGGCAACGAACAAATATCACCTTTGAGTTTAATACCATAAATATTAAAGACAAATGGTATTTCGATGAGATTGGCAAGGAATATTCTACGATTTTATATCGTGTTTTTCAGGAATCAGCAACTAATGTAATCCGCCATGCAAAAGCTGAAAAGGTTAGTGTAAAATTATATAATGATGTGGAATCGATTATCATGGAGGTGGAGGACGACGGCAAGGGGATTGACAAGTCAATGATGTTTGATTATAAATCACTGGGTATAATAGGGATGAAAGAACGTGTTTTGCTGGTTGGAGGGACGCTGGATATTAGTAATGGGGCATCTGATATAGGGACTAAGATTACCGTAGTGATTCCGCTAAAGAAGGGGGAGAGAAAATCGGTATGATTAAAATTCTTCTGGTTGACGACCATCCTATTGTAAGGTCAGGAATTATTAAAGTCCTGTCAGACGATCCTCAAATATCTGTAATAGCGGAGGCGCAAAACGCAAGAGAAACCCTTGAAAAGTTAGAAGAGATAACCCCTGATATTGTCATATTAGACATTACCCTGCCTGATGAAAGCGGCCTTCGGGTGCTTGAGAAAATACGGTTTAAGTATCCTAAACTGCCGGTTCTTATGCTCAGTATGCATTCTGAGGAACAGTATGCCCTGATGGCCTTAAAACTTGGCGCATCGGGTTATCTGACAAAGAAGACTCTGCCTGAGGAACTAATAAATGCAATAAAGAAGGTAATTACAAAGGGAAGGTATATAACCGAATCCCTTGCAGAAAAGCTTGCAGATGGAGTGGACATCAATGTCAACAAACCGCCGCATGAGGCGTTGGCTGTCAGAGAGTTGCAGGTAATGATCATGATGGCCTCAGGGGTTGCCCCTAAAGAAATTGCCGAAAAACTCTGTTTAAGCGTAAAAACCGTTAATACACACAGAAACAATATACTTTTAAAAATGAAAATGAATAACAATGCCGATATTATAAAATATGCAGTTAAACACAATCTCATCAGCCAGGACGAATAGCTCCCTAGGTATTAGGTAATTTCCATGCGTATTCCAAATAGTCCTATATAGAAATCTGCCGTTTACCGATTGATTCAAAAAATCATTAATGTGATAATTAATCAAGCTCTATCGAGATATGTGTTATCGAAAGTGTAACAAAGACAAAGTAAGATGATTGAAGCTACTTGGTATTAATCAGAATTGAACTAACCGTTGAGGGGGTATTATATATGTCATGTCCTTTTTATAATGACCGTAAGTGCAGTAAAGTTGTAACGTATGAATACTCTCCGAGCTTTTTTCAGGTAAAAGAGTATTGCTTATCAGAGAAAGATGATTTCACAAAATGTCCATTCTTTAAATTTGGGAAAAAACTAACAGGGGTGCTTAAAACATCTGAGATTATAACGGAGGACAGATTATGAAAGCTAAAGTTAAAATATTTACGTATCATTTTCCCATAGAAAAGGTACAACATTTAACGGTCAGAGAGGCAGAGAACGAGGCCATAAAATTAGCGCTATCCGCATCAAAGGGTAACGAAATAGTGGCCTCGTCACTGCTTGGTATATCCCACGATGCTCTGCAGTCAAAGCTGA
>JADFYB010000186.1 GCA_015233245.1 Nitrospirota bacterium
GCAGTCAGAAGCATAACGAGGCGGCAAGGAGAAAGCGACGCAGGCGTACTTTTAGTACGTTGAGGAGCTTTTGACGATGCCAACAAAGTTAGGCAATAGAATGCAACGTGGTATCACTGTGTTAGGCTCAACGGGTTCAATAGGCCGTAGCACGCTTGAAGTCATAGCGGGAAATCCGGATAAATTTAAAGTTTGTGCTATTAGCGCAAATAACAGCATAGAGGTGTTAAAGGAGCAAATTCTACAGTTTAAACCCGATGTGGCAGCGCTTTCAGACGAAGTGGCAGCCAATGAATTATACAAATGGCTTAAGGGAAACGGAATAAATAACTGTCACGTATTAAGCGGGCCTCAGGGAGTGTGTGAGGCGGCAGCATACGCTGAGGCTGACTTTGTGGTTTCAGCAATAGTGGGGGCAGCTGGATTGCTACCAACACTTTCTGCGATACGGGCAAAGAAACATATCGGACTTGCCAATAAGGAAACTCTGGTTATGGCAGGTGCTGCAGTGATTGCGGAGGCTCATAAACACGGCGTTAAAATCCTGCCCATAGACAGCGAGCACAGCGCCATATTTCAGTGCCTTGAGGGGCATGAAAGAGCAGCTGTAAAACGGCTGATTTTAACTGCATCAGGCGGCCCATTTTTTGGTAAAACCCTAAAGGAGCTTGAATTAGTAACAAAAGCCGATGCCCTTAAACACCCAAACTGGGAGATGGGTGCAAAAATAACCATTGACAGTGCCACATTAATGAATAAAGGGCTTGAAGTGATTGAGGCGCATCACTTATTTGGTTTTTCCCATGATAAAATATCGGTAGTGGTGCACCCTCAGAGCATAGTGCATTCGATGGTGGAGTTTGTGGATGGCTCTGTGCTTGCTGAGCTTTCGGTGCCGGATATGAAAGGCCCAATAGCGTATGCGCTGTCATATCCGGAGCGAATAAACGGGGTGCTTAAGAGCATTAATCTTGAAGAGTTATGCACGCTTAGTTTTCACAAACCGGACACTGAGACGTTTAAGTGCCTGGGGCTTGCCTATGAGGCCCTTAAAGAGGGGGGCACGATGCCCGCTGTGTTAAACGGAGCGAATGAGGTGGCTGTCGGTTTATTTATCAACGATGTTATCAATTTTAACATGATACCTGATATTATAAAAGAGGTAATGGATGCTCATGAAAATGGTGGAACCTGTGATTTAGAGTCAGTGTCAGAGGCAGACAGGTGGGCCAGGGCGATGGCAGTTGAAAAAACTATGGAGGTCTAAAAATGACAGGGGTAATTAGCGCCGTTGTGCTTCTTGGCGTGTTGATATTTGTTCATGAGCTTGGACACTTTTTGTTAGCTAAAGCAGTGGGAATAAAGGTGTTGAAATTTTCTCTAGGATTTGGGCCGAAAGTTATCGGCAGAAAGGTGGGAGACACTGAGTATATGCTCTCTGCCGTTCCTTTTGGCGGATACGTCAGGATGTACGGGGATGAGTCAATGGATGAGATTAATGATGAGGACAGAGACACAGCATTCTTAGCAAAATCTGTGTGGAGGCGGGCATTGGTTGTTTGTGCCGGTTCGGTGTTTAACATTTTATTTGCCACACTTTTGTTTGTTTTAATATATATGGCCGGAGTGCCAAGGCCGCTTCCGGTTATAGGGGAGCTTTCAAAGGGAGCACCTGCTCAAAAAGCAGGGTTAGTGGCAGGGGATAAGATTTTAGAAATAAACGGCAATAAGATTAAGTATTGGGAGGAGATGACAGAGATAGTCCACAAAAGTGCGGGCAAAGAGCTGACATTTTCTATAGAAACAAAGGACGGAACAAGAAGTTTTAAGATAACTCCTGAGAGTAAGAAAATGAAGAACCTGATTGGGGATGTGGAGCAACTGGGTCTTATTGGAATATCTCCGCGCGGGGATGCTGAAACGGTCTCCTTTAGTCTTTTTGAATCTATACCTATAGCGATTAAAAAAACATTCGAGGTCATCATGCTGACCATTCTTGCGTTGGTTAAGATAATTCAAAAGGTGCTACCGGCAGACACAATCGGTGGGCCTATAATGATTTTTCAATTGGCCAGCAAACAGGCCTCAACTGGAATAATGAGTTTTATAATGTTTTTAGCCGTAATTAACATAAACCTTGGCGTTTTTAACCTGTTTCCTATTCCGATACTGGATGGCGGCCACATGGTGTATCTGTTAATAGAGGCAATCAGACGGAAGCCGCTCAGTGAAAAAGTAATAATAATAACACAAAAGGTAGGATTGGCGCTGATTTTGATGCTGATGACATTTGCCATTTATAATGATGTGTTGAGGTTGTTTAAGGGTACTCCGCTACCGTAACAGCCGTAAGCTTATGGACGACAGGATTGACATAAGAGTTTACTACGAGGACACCGACTGCGGTGGGGTGGTGTATTACGGCAAGTATCTGGCGTTTCTTGAGCGTGCGCGCACACTGTACATGGAAAATCGTGGGATTAAAATAACCGAGCTGATGCTTGAGGGTGTGTGGTTTGTTGTAGCTGATGTTCACATACATTATCATAAGCCTGCAAAGTACGCTGACATCATAACCATACACACAGAAATTGCTGAACTTAGTTTTGCCTCCATTTTATTTAAACACCGCATAGAGCATAATGATACCGAGGCATTAATTGCCACGGCAGAGGTTAAACTTGCTACCGTTGGAAATGACCTCAGGCCTAAACGAATGACTGAGAAGATGAGTGCAGCGCTGAAGGAATCTTGATAAGGAAAAGAAAGTGCTTTGCCTCTCTTACACAGGAAAATGATTTGCTTATCCGCATATAGAAAACTCTCTTACCCTGCAATAATCTTAAAATAATCGTCCTGTGATTGTGTCTCCTCACCAGGGGTTCGTTTCAAAAACGCCTGAACTTTTGGAATTTCTGACTCTTTAAACTCTTCAAGCGTGCCGGCAAAAACAATATCACCCATGTCAAGCATAATCACATAGTCCGCTATCTTAAAAATACTTGGCAGCTCATGTGTGACAACGATAACCGTAATTTTAAACACTTTATTGAGTTTATTAATAAGATCATCCAGACCGGCTGCTGTGACAGGATCAAGTCCTGCTGAGGGTTCATCAAAAAAGAGTATCTCCGGATCCATTGCCATAGCCCTGGCTATTCCTGCACGCTTTTTCATACCCCCTGATAGCTGTGATGGATAAAAATTATCAAATCCGGAAAGCCCAACAAGGTCAAGTTTCATTCGCACCATTATGCCAATTACAGAATCCTTTAATTTAGTATGTTCACGCAGAGGAAGTGCCACGTTTTCAGCAAGCGTAAGGGAATTCAAAAGTGCCGCTCCCTGAAACAAGACCCCCATTTTCTTACGCTCATTGTTTAACATTTCCTCGCTCAAACGTGTAATGTCAACACCGTTTATGAGGATTTCGCCGCTGTGGGGCTTTAGTAAACCTATCAGATGTCTCAATATGGTGGTCTTTCCGGAACCGCTTCCGCCCACTATTACCGTTGTCTGCGCCCTGGGAATAGACACTGTTGCGTTTTTTATTATTACCCTGTCGCCGTAATAAGTGACAAGGGTTTTTACTTCTATTACGTTGTCTGTTTGCACGATGTCTCTCTGTGTATCTTCATGATATTATACCAAATAGGCATTTTGTATGAATAGCTGCATTCTCTAAATTACATTGTATCTGAGAAGTGCTACAAGCATCATCCACACGATGACGGTTGCTGCAAGCCATGGGTCTTTCACAAGGGCATCGGTAGGGTCTCCCTGATTAGCTTTTGAAAGAGCCAGATATCTTATAAGTCCAAATGTAACCACTGGAACCGTAAAAAATAGCCTGTACTGTTGTTCTACTGTATAGAGGACATAACACATGATGGCTGAGGCTGAAGTTATTACAAGCACGTCATTAAGCACTCCGGCAGGGTAGCTGCCAAGCGCTTTCCGGTGTTTTAACGCATCGGTGTCCAGATACGCCGTCTCAGCAAGGCGCTTTCCTGAGGCAAGAGTCAAAGAGACCATAAACATCGTAAGAAACAACCATTTGGATATTTCCACATTGTATGCAGCACCGCCTGCAAACACCCTTAGCACAAATCCGGAGGCTATTAAAAATATATCCAGCACCGCTATGTGTTTAAAGTACATACTATAGCCTGTCTGAAGAATTAAATAGAGCATTATACAAACGGTAAAATTACGATTTAAACCTGTGGAAAGAAATAGAGAAATAACTATCAAAGCTGTAAGTAAACAGATAGCCCCGCTTTTGGATATGTCACAGGAGGCCAGCGGGCGATGTGCCTTCTTAGGATGCAGCAAGTCTGACTTACAGTCCTTTAAATCATTAAACACGTACATTGCACTGGCGGCAAGCGCAAAGCAAACCTGTGACAACACTGTTATCCGTATGTTTTGCTTTATAAAAAGCACACCCCCAAAAAAAGGAGCTGAAAGTATAAAGAGGTTTTTGACCCAGTGTTTGGGTCTCATGATTTTAATATATAAGGAGAGCTTATTTACCATTTTTCATATCTCCGGCGTTATATATAGATAGTTGATGTTTAAGCTTTAGAAGTCCTGGGGTATCTGGTTTTAACTGCAATCCTGTTTCAACATATTTAATCGCCTCCTCTCTGTTGTTAAGCCCGATAAGGGATTGTGCAAGGCCTTCATAAATTTCTGTATCAGTGTTTGAAATTTTAAGAGCATCTAGAAAATTATCCCGTGCCTCCTTATACCGACCACCCTTTAATAGTGAAAATCCCAGCATTTTGGGTATTGACGGTAAACTGTCTCCTGTTAAAAGCGGCGATGCCTTTACAAAATACCGCGCAGCTGCCACCGTCTCTCCTATAGTTTTGTATGCTTTCCATGTATAGTAATTAAGAGTAGGACTATCCGGTAGTATCTCCAAAGCTTTTAAAAAGTACGGGATTGATTCCCTCACTTTACCCTTATTCATAAGACACAGCCCATACTCACCAAGTGCCACGTAGTTATTATCTGTCACCTCCATTGCGTGTAAATAGAGGCTCTCGGAGGTTCTCCAGTGTTTTAACTCCACATGTGTCCTTGCGTACAAAAAACAGAGTATGAGTATAAACACTAAGGCCGTTGGTTTTTGCAGAAATGTTTTTTCCTTTAATAAATTAAGCAAAGAGAATGACAGCACAATAAATATACCAATTTGGGGTATATATGCGTACCTGTCCGCAATTGAAGCCCATCCGACCTGCACTATCTGTATCACTGGTATGAGCGTTCCTGCAAACCAAAACCAGCCGGTAAAAAGCCACGGATATTGTTGTCGTTTTATGATTGAAAATGCCGTCATAACTAAAACAACACCGGCTGAGGCAATAATTGGTAATATTGATCTGGGAACAACATACGGATAAAATATTGAGAAGTTGTATGGCCAAAATATCTTTTCAGAGTAGCGAATATATGAAAGGAAAGCGTTTTCAAGGCGAACCCCGGCAGGCAGCATGTAGAGAGGGACGACGTTACCGCCGCTTTTTTGGGTAAATATTGTGATGCAAATAAAAATCAGGCTTAATCCTATAAACGGGAGTTTTTCAGTAAATAGTTTTTTTGTACTCTCTGCGGTAAAACGCTTAAGAGGCCAAAAATCTAAAAGCAACAAGACAAAAGGAAGCGTAACCAGCATAGGCTTGGAAAGCAGCCCAAAAAGAAAACACATGACAGTGAGTGCATATCTTACAATACCTCTGCGCTTTACATAAAAGGTATAGGAGAGGATTGTTAAAAACCAAAAAAACGTTGAAAGAAGGTTTTTTCTTTCTGATACCCACGCTACTGATTCAACATTAACAGGAA
>JADFYB010000187.1 GCA_015233245.1 Nitrospirota bacterium
GATATCAGCTCTCCTAAAAAGCGTTGGTATCAGCGCCTCTGAAAAAGAGGCGGAACTCATTGTCTGTTTCACCCTGAAAACTAATAAGACATCTCTCTACAGGGATAACCCTGAAATAACAGAAGATTTGTACCAGGAAATAATAACACGCCGCCTCATGAGGGAGCCGCTTCAGTACATAATCTCGGAAGTGGAATTTCTGGATTTAACTTTAAATGTTGGCCCTGGCGTTCTGATTCCCAGACCTGAGACTGAGCTTGTTACCACAGAAACAATCAGAATTCTTAAAGAGAACTTTACCGAACCGCTTACGATTTTAGATTTATGTACAGGCTGCGGTCCGATTTCTATAAGCCTTGCTGAAGCGTTTCCAAATTCACTTGTATATGGCGTTGATATTTCTGAAAAGGCGCTTTCTTATGCGCGTGAAAATGCACTGATTAATGCTGTAGATAATGTGATTTTTCTTCATGGTAATCTTTTTGAACCGGTTGGAAATACAAAATTTAATGCTGTCGTCTCAAATCCACCCTATATCAAGACTTCTGACATCAGCGGACTTGACCCTGAGATATGCTGCTATGAACCGGTTGAGGCTCTTGACGGAGGCGCAGACGGGCTGAGGTTTTACAGGAAAATCCTGCAGCTAGCTAAAAACCATATGTTCACAGGTAGAAAAACTTTGATTGTCTTAGAGATCGGTTACGATGAGGCAGCAGACATCCAAAAAATTGCCGCAGATGCCGGATACAAAAATATCCGCTTTAAAAAAGACTACGCTGGACTGGACAGGATGGTTATTATTCAGGATTGGTCTTTTACTCAGTACTAAATACTTTTTTGTACAGCTTATAACGCAGCCATCTCAGCTTTACTCACACGTTGGTATAAGAATCAGCAATAAATATAGTAAAGATATTCCACGTTGGCAATTTTATGAAATGTTACGGCAGGCCGGTATTGACGAGGATGTATTCCGAAACTCTTGACTGGTTAAATATCCTCTTTTAATCTTTGGTATTTATCATAATTGCTAAATTGACTTAAGTGTTAGAATAAGAGCCTCGGCTTTTTTCAGAGTTTCAAAGTATTCTTTTTCCGGTATGGAATCGGCTACAATGCCAGCTCCTACCTGAAGGTGGGCAAAGCCGTCTTTGACTACAAATGTTCTGATGATTATATTTAGATCCATGTTTTTGTTGTAACCAATATAGCCGCAGGAGCCAGTGTATGGGCCTCTTAGCACAGGCTCCAGTTCGTCAATTATTTCCATGCAGCGCACCTTAGGCACTCCGGTAATTGTGCCTCCCGGGAAAACCGCCCGTATGACGTCAAAGCAGTCCTTATCAGGTTTAAGCTCTCCAGTTACATTTGATACAATGTGAATTACGTGAGAATATGCCTCGGTTATCATCATCTCATCCACTTGCACGGTTCCGTAGTTGCAAACCCGCCCAATGTCGTTCCTTTCTAAATCTATAAGCATAATGTGCTCGGCGCGCTCCTTTTCATTAAGCAGAAGTTCTGCCGTAAGTTTTTTGTCCTCCGAAAAATCACTGCCTCTTGGCCGAGTGCCTGCTATCGGTCTTGTGTCTGTCGTTATCGGACTTTTTCCATCAGAGAGATTGACGCGTATCAACCTTTCCGGTGATGAGCTAATTATCGAATACTCATCAAAATCAAAGTAACAGGCAAAAGGGGACGGATTTATAGCTGAGAGTTTCAGATATATTTGCCACGGGTCGGCATCGTTAATTTTAGCTGAAATTCGCTGCGAAAGATTCGTTTGAAAAATATCGCCGGCTCTTATATACTCAAGAGCACAGCTTACCATCTCCATGTAACGGGACTTATCACCAGTGCTATTTATGATTTCAGGTTTAATCCCTTTGTAAGGCAAAATTTCAGGCTCATCAGGGATGTTTTTGAGAGTTGTCTTTACGAAAAGCTCAATCTCTGCCACGGCTTCATCATAGAGAGCACCAAGGTCAACGTCAAGCACATTAAAACCAAATTTGTATTCCTTTACCCCAGGGCACAGGATAAACCAGCCCTTCTTTTGTTTATGGTCAAAGGAGAAAAGTCTGTCAACCATAAAGAAGTGCGCATCAGGAATTTTTAAGTCATCGAGGGAGGTCTTAGGGATTTTTTCAAGGAATCGTACAAAATCATAACTAAGCATTCCGCAAGCCCCCCCCTGAAATGGCGGCAACTCAGCGTTATGGTGCTGCGGGTAAGCTTCAATGAGTTCCCTCAGACGCTTTAATGGGTTTTTGTAGGATATTGCAACTCCCTCATCGGATTTAACATAGAGAGAGGAATCCTTGTATATTATAGTTAAGTACGGGGCAAATCCAGCATATGAGTACCGGGCAATATTAAAGTTTCCCTTTATGCTTTCTAAGAGGAATGAGTTTTTGCCAGCAACTGCCGCATAATAACTGGCAGGCCTTTTGTAAGAAATTTCTGAGTAAAGCGGAGGTATTTTACCACTTTTCGCAATATCTAAAAATTCCCTCCTGCCGGGCATTACCTCCAATGAGTGACAATCTCCAAAGGTATTAATAGCGCCCGTTAAATTTAAAGGACAAATTCAACATCTCTAAGCTATCATCCTGATATCATTAAAAATCATTGGCTTTTTTATTTCTTAAATCGCTTGTTAAATTCTTCTTGTGTAAATCTATAATTCTGCGGTCCAAACACCTCAACGCAAAATGAGGCTGCTGTTGCTCCCATATCACAAGCAGCTCTGAGATTGTTGATGTCTAAAGCCAGTCCTTTAAGCAATCCACCCCTATAGGTATCTCCGGCACCGGTTGGGTCATTCACCTTAGCGGCTTGAACTATAGGAATCCCCTCTGTATGAACTTTGCCGTCCTTTAGAGTGTGAATTGAAGAGCCATCGTCACCCTTTGTGGTTATCACGGTTTTACATAGCGTTAGTAAGTCAGCGAGTGTTTTAGAGGTTTTTTCCATAAGCATGTTTAATTCGTAATCGTTGCTTATAAAAATATAAGCTCCGGTTATCATTTCAATCAGTTTCTCGCCACTCCATGCAGGAAGTGACTGACCGGGGTCAAATATATATCTGATACCCTTTTGTTTATAAACTCTGGTAAAGTTCATCATGTCATCAAGATTACCAGGAGACACTATTGCTAAAGTATTGGCAGGATCAAGAGAGTCAAAATCAAAAGAAGATTGACATTTCATAGCCCCTGGGTTAAAGCAAGTTACCTGGTTATCAGAGCAATCGGTAGTTATGTAAGCGCCTGCCGTCAACTCTTCTCTGTATATTTTTATATAATCTGTGGGAATGTTATTAGATTTAAGCCAATAGTGATAAGTATCAAAATCCTTGCCTGCCTGAGAAATTACAATCGGGGTTTCACCAAGAAGTGACAGTGTGTAAGCAATATTACCGGCAGTGCCGCCAAAGTTCTCTCTTATGTTGTTTATCATAAAACACACGTTTATATTGTGCAGTTTATCCGGCAGTAAGTGATCTGAAAACTTCCCCGGAAAATCCATAATCCTGTCAAACGCTACAGAGCCTGATATTACTAATTTCACCTAAGTTTCCTCCGATATATCATAGTCAAAGATTTAACAAAATCTATGGTTTAAGTAACTTACTGTATTTTAAGCTATTTAGGTGAGTTTTTGTAAGCCCTTCAAAACTATTTCTGCAAGTTTTTTATTAAAACCGTCTATCTGAGAGATTTCTTCAACTGTTGCGTTTCTTATGGCGGTAATACCATCAAAATGTTTAAGTAGAGCCATCCTGCGCTTTTTTGAAATACCGGTAATTTTCTCAAGCGGCGATGCCATAACCCGCTTTGCCCTTAGTTTTTTGTGGTACGTTATGGCAAAACGGTGCACCTCATCTCTGATTCGTTTTAAAAACAACGATGACGGCAGCCCGTCCTCTAAATTTAAGGGTTTTCGATTTTTATCCGGGAAAAAAACACGGTCCGGCTTTTTCGCAATTGATACGAGCGATATTCCGGTTAAATCCGGCATATCGTTAGCACTTAAGTCTTTCAGGGCATTAATGGCAACCTCAAGCTGACCGCGTCCTCCGTCAATTATGACAAGTTCCGGAAGGTTTTCCTGGCCAAGATTTTTAGCGGTACGTTCAAAAGTTTCTCTCATCATCGAGTAATCATCTATTCCTGTTACAGTGCTGATTTTCAAATGCCTGTAAAATTCTTTTCTAAATCCCCCGTTTTGCCAATATATAAAAGCTCCAACCGATTCGCTGCCCGATATAGTGGAAATATCAAAAGCACCTATTGAGGCTGGAGTTTTGCTAAGTTTAAGGCGGTAACTAAGTTCATCCACTATAAAGGCATCCGATTTGCCTTGCCGCAATTTAAAAGAAGTCGCAGCGTTTTCATTTGCCATTTTAAGCAGGTTCCCTTTTTTGTCGTCTTTTGGAACGGTTATTTTGACAACTGTACCACGTTTTTTCTTAAGCCATTTCATCAGTATCTCTCTGTGCTGTGGTTTTTCATTTACCACAATCTCTGCTGGAGGATATATGTCTTTGTTATAAAACTGCTCGATAAATGTGGAAATCAGCTCTTTCACCGAAACCCCGCCAATATCTTTTATATAGAAATCCTTTACGCCGGTTAAACAGCCGTTTCTTACAAAAAACACATTTATAAGACCCTCGGAGCCTGTGTGATAAAGCCCCAAAACGTCCATATCGGCAAAGTTGACATCAACTACCTTTTGCATCTCCCATGCGGTTGCTATGGCCTTTATTTTATCTCTGTATTTAGCGGCTGCTTCATATTGCAAAGAATCCGAGTATCTGTCCATTTTCTCGGTAAGTTTATCAAGTAATGACTGGCGCTTACCATTAAGAAATTCAATTACTTCTTTAACATGCTCCATGTAATCGTCCTTATTTATTAGTCCCACACAGGGAGCACTACAGAATCCCATCTGGTAGTCAATACACGGGCGGGTTATACTCTCAAGGCGATAGTTGCATGTACGTAGTGGGAAATTTTTTCTAATAAAATCGAGCGTTTCTCTCATGCTCTTTGAAGACACGTATGGCCCAGTGTAAACATTCCCGTCGTTATGAACCCGCCGTACCACGTCAATTTTAGGCCACATTTCAGTTACTGTGACTTTAAGATATGGGTAGTTTTTATCGTCTTTAAGGATTATGTTATATTTAGGCCGGTGCTGCTTTATTAAATTTGCCTCAAGGGCAAGCGCCTCAACTTCGGATTCGGTTACGATAAAGGTAAAATCGTGTGCTTCTCTGACAAGGGCTGACTTTCTAAGATCAGTTTTGATACTTGCATTAAAATAACTGCGCAGGCGGTTTCTTAAAATTCGCGCCTTACCTACATAAAGAATACTTTCTTTTTCAGTTTTAAACATATAAACTCCGGGGGCAGCGGCAACGGTTTTTAATTTTTCTGGCATCTTATTCATAAAAACACTCCCATTGCTTTAGTATATATTAAAGATAGTGGTCATGCTCAAGGTGTGGATTTATAAGGGAAAGGGCTTTGACTGCAAAAAAGATTATATTCCAGTTTCCAAGCCTGATCCCTACTCTGACTGTGCTTGAAAACGTACTTCTGAGATTTTGAGATTTCCGGATAATAACTGTTATGTAATATTTAAGTTGCTAAAGTTTAAGTGTTTTTAACCGATTCACGTTGAACCAGGAGGGCTGACACAGGGTAAAAAAGGCATTTTACCCTGTGTCAGCTTTGCAAATTATTTGAAAATGTGGTCTTATTAAAATCCAAACATGATGCGGGTTGTAAACCCTGTATCGTTGAGCGTCGATGTGTTAGGCGCACT
>JADFYB010000021.1 GCA_015233245.1 Nitrospirota bacterium
TAGAACCTGAAAAACAACTGTCAAAGAGAAACAACGCATGTTTAGCGTCAATTCTTTTAGCAAAAGATTCTATTTGCTGCATATCAATGGCCTTTGCCAGAAAACCTGCTCTGTTTTTATCCGGTCTTGGTGCGTCCACAGGTACAATGTATCCCATATCCTCGCCATAAGACTTCTTTACAGTATGGCCGTGGCCAGCAAAATAAAATAAAAGCCTGTTTTCGTTTTTTGAACCATATTTTTGAATAAAGTCATCGAAAGCCCTTAAAAGTTTATCCCTGTCGGGATTCATGACTGTAACAACCTCAAACCCCTGCCCAACCAAAAGTTTTTTGACAACTTCTACGTCATCTGCTACCCCCGGTAATTTAGGCCAGCCAGACTGATAGTCAGAAACACCGATTACAAGAGCATGGCTTTCGCCATAAAGATTCACTTCTTTTCCGCTATCGTCTTTTATTTTTATTGTTACGCCTCTGCCAGCGCCATCCGCTGTTGATGCCATAACTAAAAGAAGCAGACACACAACTGCCGTAAATGCTTTTAAATGCCTCTTCATAGTTCCCTCCTTTAATACCCTTATCAAACCATACCTAAATACTACCAAAATACTACAAACCCCACCTCTAATTATATGTTACAGCAATTAATCCACTTAGTCAATTATCTCGCACATGTATTACCGTTGCTGAGTTGTTATGTGAACAGTATCCTCGTACATTTCAGATATGCCTGAGGTTCCCTGAGTTTCAGATGCAGCTGCTGAATTGATTTTTTTAATCTTAACGCCCCTGAGCTTTCGTGGTATTTCAGAGGAGGCTGTTTTTACCTCATATACACCACCAAGAGGGTTAAGCATTATATCTCCAAGCGGATGTGTGGCAGCATAGACAGTAATTTTCTCTTTTCCAAAAGGAGGGGACACCTCAAATACAAACGCATCCTGAGACGATGGTATCTCATACTGCTTACCAGCCTCAAAGAGAATGTCCGTTCTGTATGGATTTGGTAAAAGCTGTAAGCTCCCTCCCTTAGAGTCTTCATATATAACTTTTGCATAAAACGCTTTATTGCCTTTGAGATAGACTTTTATTTGTTCTGCACCGCCATAAACTCTCTTGTCTGTAGTGATTGATACAACTAAGGGCGCATCGGCAGCAGTGTTTACCTCAGTTTTTTGCGGTTCGTTAACATTATAATCGGCATCCTTATTTTTAAAAATCGTTCTCATGCGAGGACTTAGCTCAGCCTCTATTCCAGCAACAGCACATTTTGTCTTACCTTTGTTAGCCCACTTCAAAGGCTCTGCCTTTATGATTGTTACTTCTGCATTCTTATAACTATCTTTCAGTGCCTGGTTATCGGTGTGATTTACAGCAATCTCTTTTGCCTTTGTTTTTGCATTTTCTAAAGCTTGCTTTTCCGCCTCCTTGTAGCCTCTGCCTCTTTCAACACAGGCGCTGCCCTCAGATTCCACGATAACCGACTGGCCGGCATATACACTTGAAGCAGAAAAAGCAAAAACTGTTGCCAAAAATAAAACCTTTAAAAGCAATGCCCTCATGGTGTGGTTACGCGATACAGCATTCTTATTTGTGTTTAAAAAATACACGAGTTATATCCCCCGTACTTTTTTGATAATAAATTATAGCATTATAGTTTTCCACAGGTCCGTACAAAGCGTTCTCTTTGATTTCAGCAGCAATAGTAGCTATGAAGTCAAATATAATACTAAAGATGCTTTTCCCTTCATCAACCTCAGGGTCTATCTCAGCTTTTACAGTTCCGCCATATTTAACAACCCTGGAAAACCATTTATCCAACCTTCCAGGAATCTTATTGGTCTGGGTTGGGGTGAGAAATTTCACAGTTACGTTATCACATTTTTTCTTTAGTGCAGCAGAGAATTCCTCATCAAATGACGACGTATCTATAAAGTTTACTTGTGGTGTCACTTCACATTTATTGTCCTTTGAGACCTCATCCGGCTTTGAATCCTGCGTAGGGTTCTCTATGCTCTGTAAAAAGCCTCCGGAGTCCTCCGATGCATATGATGCATATAATTCCTCATTTACGCAACACACCACAACTATTGCCGTAGCCATAAACAGCAACATAACATTCCTCATAAATACCATCTCTATAATTCCTCCCTGTCAGGCTTAACGTTGTTTCTCTTTTGTAACCATCTCTATGCTGGTTTCAGCCCACCCCTGCTCTTTCTTTATTATCTGTAAAAGTTCAGCAAAATCAGAACCTAAGGGATCCATCAGTGTTTTATTAATTAGTTTTGGCAATCCCTTAACCGCATTCTTAAACGCAAACACCTTTATATATTCTGTACCAAACGGCGCCCCTACTTTCCCAAGATCCCTCAGCTCTATGGGTACATCACGCTTTATGGGAGCAGTGGGAACACTTTTGTCAGGCAACAGAACAGTCACAAACCCATCGGGGTTTATATTAAGCAGAAGAAGATGAGCATCCGACTCACTTTTTACAGTGAAATCTATTGATTCATCCTCAAAAAACACTGTCCTGCCCTCCACATCACCAACGTTTAACCATACGTTAAACTTCTGATTCGGGTCTTTCAGCCTAAGAATCTCCCTGCCCTTAAAATATCTTTTCACAGTGTTTACAATGTCTTGCTTGCGTTTGACATCCATGCTGCACAGTAAATCTCCGTTGGGAAGAGCAAGCAAATACCTCATGCCATCCCTCACAATCATTAAGTCATATTTTTCATGGTCAGAGGCAGTGCCATTAACTACGTTCAGGTCATCAGGAAATAACCTGCTTAAGACATCATAATCGTGAACAATCTTCACTTTGGGTAAATCCGAGTCTTCTTTTACCGCTTGAGGAGCAGAGTACGCTTCTTCTTTAAATTTCGTATTATCAAATACCGGAACATGTATATCAAACGCTTTATTTCGCAATAACTGAGGAGTTTGGCCGTAATCTTTAGATACATTCCGCCTCAAATAATTATAGAGCTCTTCATACGTTATCACACCGTCATTGTTTGTATCGGCAGCACCCTTGAGGCCAATTATCATGGTGTCTGTGAGAGCTCCGTGGGCAAGGCCATCTGAGCCTGTGGATAAATCACGAGCCGTTTCAGTTTTATCTGAAGCAGATATATAGAGAACATTTTTGTACGGATACGATGCGGCTGGTTTTGAGGAGCTGGAATGCGCCTCTGTAGTTAAACCGGTGTTTATATATTTGGATTTTCCAAGAGTGTTTGAGGCCTCTATAGCTCCAAGGCTTCTTACAGCATTCCCAGAAAAACAGGCATCAAAAACCACAAACACTCTCCTGTCATGCTCTAATTCTTTCAGCACAGGGAATATATCTCTTTTACCTATAATTAAAGAGTCCATCATCGTTTGCGGCGATGCACGGTCTAACCTGAAATCAAAAGGCACTATCGCCCCCGTAGTAGTGTCAAGTGTTTTAAACTCTGGATCATATGCACTTGTACCGTGGCCACTGAAGTATAGAAATATGTAATCACCACTCTGTGTAGTTTTTTGTAATTTTCTTAAATGTGCAATTATATTCGCTTTGTACGCGTTCCTGCTTAAAATTGATTCAATATTTTTTTTAGGAAAACCATAATTTCCTGTCAACAGTTCTTTTAAACTGTTGACATCATTTTCAGGACCCTGAAGATTTAAACTACTATCATCATACTCTTTCACACCAACCAACAAAGCATAGTGCTCAGCAACAGCAAGTTGTGGCAAAAACACTATGAAAAATAAAACCAAAAACACTTTATATACGTTCATTATATAACTCCAAACAAAAGATTGCCCTCTGTTATCGCACCATATCAAAACATTCAATTGCCGCAAAAGGAAGGCATTTTCTCCACAGGCTATAACAGCCACCTAATAAGCCGCCTTTCTTTTGTTTAAAAACTGCGGCTTATTACAAACCAACAATACTTATCAAAGACTAATTGCCAGGTAACACATCACTGGAGGATTTCTTTGATAAGTTTTCGCTTTTGTGAACATTCTCTCTGTAATCCAGAGGTTGAATCTCCGTTGCCCCCTTGCTGACGTTGTCAGAGACTGTAGCATTGTCAACGGATTCTGCCTTCTTTATAAGATCCACACGTTTTGCCGTTATAGCAGATTTGTAAACCGTGTCATCTTTGACATCATATATCCCTAAAGATGTAATCCTGTAGATGCGGTTAACGATATAATCGGAAACCCACAAATCGCCGTCAACCCAAACCACATCTGACGGCCTTTTAGCAAGAGAAGGCAAATCAGCTCTTTGCACAATTTTTCCGGACTTTACATTCAATTTCACCAGATCAACCTTTACGCAATCACTATACGACGCAGAATTACAGGAGTTGTGCCCCAGCACCCAGAGACCTGGCTTAGCACAATCCCATGACACACCTGTGGGCTCTCTGACTGGTGAGAAAAACTCAGCTGTAACTTTACCGGTATTGGGTGAGATTTTATAGATTTTTGAGGCACCTGCATCAGCAACCCAAAGAAATTCGCCATCAAAAGCAAGTCCGTTTGGTTTATCGCCTGGCGAGAGAAGGGTCTTTACGATGCTGTTGTTTTGCATGCTGAGTTTAAAGATTTCTTTACTCAGAGAGTCGGCAATCCATAGATATCCGTTGTCACAGCAGTCACCCTCCCATGCAAGACCGCAGATGTTTACGAATTTAGGAATTGGGACAGGGAACTTTTCAAGCATAAAATTTAAAATTCTTGTTTTGCTGAAATCCTCAACAGGAAGCAAGTCGAGAAAACGTATATTGTAATAAATAGATCTGTCACCTATAATAAAATCCCTGCCATTCCACGTTATAGCATTTGGACCCCACCCTCTGTCATCAAATGGCGTGAATGTAGGCGTATCGGAGTACCAGACACACCCAAAATTAAACAGGAGCAAAAACAAAAACACCACCGTTACAGCCTTGACCGCCTTTTCGCTAAAAAGATATCTCATTTTTATCTCCATGGTAAAATCTCAAAAGAACAACGACCAACACCTGAAATCAAACCAGCTAAACCCTCCTTATCTATACAAAAACTGTCTGTCATACTACCCATTAGTGATGCAACTGCCATGTAATTACTTACTATTTACTGCATCCTTAAAGGCTTTACCAGGGACAAATCTGGGAACCTTGGCCTCAGGTATATTAAGCACGGCACCTGTCCTTGGGTTGCGCCCCTCTCTTGCCTTTCTTGTTGATATGGAAAAGGTACCGAATCCTATAAAAGTGACCTTTTGTCCACTCTTTAGGGCATTGATAATAGCATTGGTTGTAGAGTCCAGGGCTTTAGCTGAGTCCCCTTTAGTCAGACCTGCCTCTTTTGCGATCTGATCAATTAATTCTGCTTTTGTCATTAAATTTTTCCTCCTTTGTTTGGTAAATGCCACGCTGACCTGAACACTCAGGCGCTATACGGAGAGATTATAACAAAGGTTATTGCATTTTGCAATAAAAAAATTATAGAATTTATTTATTTTAAAAATAAATTTAAAAAAGTTTATAACGGTATTGTATAACGTCATGAAGATAACGATAGTAGCATTTGGAGACAGCCTGACTGTGGGCTTTCAATCGCCCACATATGAGCAGCCGTGGTATGTTGAAACTCCATATACCGATTTTCTAAAGGAAAAAGTGCACTTTAAAGCTGAGTTCATAGTGCGGGGAATAAGCGGCGAGCTGACATCCGATATGCTGGAACGCTTTGACAGGGATGTTTTAGAGATGCGGCCTGATTATGTTGTAATTTTAGGCGGCACTAACGATCTGGGCTGGGGCGTATCCGTAAATGAGGCTGTCGAAAATCTCAACGCTATGTACCAAAAGAGTAAAACTAACGGCATAACCCCTGTTGCTGTAACTGTGCCATCTATAAGGGGGGTTGACTCTGCAATTGCTCCACGGCTGGCACTTAACTCTATGATTATTCAAAGGTCAAAGGAGATGGGCTTTCCCTGTATAGACCTCTTTAGCGCAACCTGTGAAAAAAGCACACTTGCCCTTGCCCCTCAGTATTCCAATGATGGTTTGCATCTTTCCACTGAGGGCTATAAAATGATTGCCGATTTGTTGTATAATGAAGTATTCAGGTATGTAGGCAGTGAGGGTTAGCAAAAACGCATTGTACTTGACGTTGTGCAAGATAATTATGAATATATAGGTCATTTCTTTAGCTGTGTTGCGGTCAAATTTAAGTAATGAGGAGGTTAAAGGTGGAAATATACTGGGATGAGAGTCTTTCGACAGGGGTAGAGCTGCTTGATAAACAACATAAGGAGATCATTGCGAGAATAAACACTTTATTGACCATGACAGATGAGGAAAAAGAACAGGAGTTGGACAAACTTTTGAGGTTTTTCGGCGGATATGTCATAGATCACTTTAACGCTGAAGAATCCTATATGATTAAACACAAGTATCCCCGTTATGATGAACATAAGGAGGAGCATATGAAGTTTCTCAAAAGTTATTCGTCTCTTAAGAGGCTTTTTGACAAAGAGGGCGCCACTGAGCTAATTATCACAGCTACACAGAATCAGGCTGTTGACTGGCTTGTTAAGCATATCAGACATACAGATAGGGATGTGGCAGATTTTTTAAGAGAAAGGGAGTAAGCACGGAGTCCTATATGTGCATACAGAAAAAAGATTAATCAGCAGATGACACAGATGAAAAAATATAAATCTGTGGAAATCTGCTGGAAAAAACCTTATTCTGTCGTTAAAATAACCTCCATCTCTTTAGCTTAAACACCAAAAAGCGCATCAACTCCAAGGCTCTTGTGAAAACCCCCTTAACCATATTGCCATCTGAGACAGGGGGCTTGCTAAAACACACAAATTCGCAAAAATCAGGCAGGCCAGCCATGCTAAGCCATTTCCACCCCGGTCTGTACAATGTCTCCTGATACAGAGTTTTACCCTGAAAAAACACTCTACACTTATTGCGGCTGAGCCGTGCGTCTTCTATTGCCAGTTTGAGCGCCTCACACACCATCTCATAACATATCGCATCCACACAATGACACACATTATACTTACACTGCCAACTGCATCCATAGCACTCAAGTGGAACACTAACTGTGGTGGTGGATTTGTTGTAAGGAAAAAAGCGGCCAACATGCCCTCCTCCAAGCACTACCACACATGGCACTCCCAGTGCACAAGACATATGTGCCCCTGCAGAGTCTGCACCAAAGCATATGAGGCATCTACTTATAACTGCTGCACACTGCCTGAGTGTGGTTTTGCCAGAAAGATCAAAAAATCTCACCTTAAAATCGGCTCCTGTTTTTTTCATAATCATTTCAACATCCTCTCCCCCAAGGATAACAACATCGAGGCCATTAAAATGATTGAGAGCTAAGTGGTAGTATTTATAAATCTTTCCGGGATGAGAGGCGCCAGGAAAAAAAGCGATTGTTGTTGAGGTCTTTAGCCCGTTTTCAGTAAAAAATCTATCAGCATAGGTAATATCCTCCTCCGTTATGTATATGGCTGGTTTAATTGCTCCCGGCATAAGGCCAAGTGCGCGTAGAAAATCCTCATGCCGATTCAGTTCAGACAAAGACGTCCCACATTGTTTTATTAGTTTTGTATAGAGTGGAGCATTTTCTTTTCTTAACTCCGGCGTCATGTTATTTACAAGGTCACCGTCAAAACCAACTGTCATTTTTGCCCCGCTTTGTAAAGTAAATATATCCGTTATTGGTTCACGTGAATAGACAGAGTTAAGTGCAATGTCGGCATTTTGTGAGCGCAGTTTTCGTATAATCTCCATTTGGTAAGCAATATCAGAGTAGGCTCTTTTTTTGTCAAATGAAATAACTCTGTCAACGAATGGACAGCTTTCATATAACTCAGCAATATGATTTTGGCAAAGGACACTAATACACACATTACCAAAACCTTGTTTGATTTCTCTGAGCATACCAATAGACAATACACAATCCCCTATGTCATCGGTCCTTATCCAAAGAATGTGCCCAGGCTGCTTTTCTACTAATACTGCGCTTTGTAAAGACATCTCGAAACTGTTAAGTGTTTCTCTTATAAAATAAAGATTATTAAACGCCCTCAGTTTCACATCAGAGACGCAGACTTGTTGTTTTGCTTTTAGCTCATCGTAATGTGCATCAACTTTTATGATTGTATCTGAAAGTTTGCCGTTAATTATATCATCAGGGGTAATAAGTATGGCACCGTTAACATCCTCAGTAAGTTCAGCCAACTTCTCAGCCCTTTGAAAAGAAACAGGCAGCGTTGCGGCCAACATGCTAAACACCGTAAAGTGGTATCTGAAAGACACTGTAATACGGCAGAAAGAGAGCAAAGCTATCATCTCCTGCGGAGTGAAATAAACATTGGGTGCTATTATGGCAGCATTTTTCATCCTTTTAGCAATCGATGTGGCGGCAGCTCTATCAAAATGCTTTTCATCTCTTGTTTCATTACAGAAAAACACAACCTGCCAACCCATCTTTCCCGATACGTAGTCAAACACCTCAGCCATGCGCTCTCTGAGCAGGTTGTTTAAGCTTGAATTTACTACGTTTACTCCTAAAATTGGAATATCAGGATTGATGTCAATTGAAAGTAGAAATCCCCTTGCCCAGCCGTTATCGGTGCTCTTATAGGGTGTAAGCCATGCCAAATCTGCCGCACTTACCACATTTTCAGGCTTAACGCCAAGGTTTAACAGATTTTCCCTGCTTACCTTTGATCTAACTGTCCATGAGCTTATTGAGTTAAGAAACCCTCTCTGAAAAAGCTCACATGCCTGCGGCGTTATAAGCTTGTCAACGCCCACTCCTACGGCGTGAACCGGAACTCCGTTTTCCTTGCAAAACATATGCTTGTTGCCCAGCACTTCTAACGGCCAACTTAGAGATTCAGTCTCAGCCACAATGGTTGAGCCAATAAGAAGCACCATGCCGGCCTCCTTACAAAGAGCACGGCAGAGTGCCTCATCCCTGAAATCCACAAATTCATAACACGGCGAAAAAATTCTCAATGCTTTTTCTTTTTTATCCCAGACCTCAACAGTCGTACCATGAGGCAGTTTATAAAGCGACAAAAAACCGCTTATCATTGCCTCATCGCCAATGTTGCCTGCCCCAAGGCCGGTAAATGAAACGTGTATTTTTTTCATGCAGGGATTATCACTGATTCCATACTTTTTAATTATCATAGACGTTGTCATGTAGTTTAGTAAATATTCTTGCAGGCACGATTCTTTTGGGAATTCCATTTATGTTATTCTAAAAGCGTACACAAAAACATGCGACAGATGAATCAAGCACCACGGGGGGAGGCAGTTTGGTAGCCATGCCGGACACAGAAAGCGTACGAAAGAGCAATCTTAAGCTTAATACCACAACCAGAAAGTTGAAGAAAGAGGTTTTAAAGCTTAAGAAAGCAGCGGGTGAATTAGTCAGACACAGGGAGGCAGCTGAGGCGGCAAACCTGGCAAAAAGCGCATTTCTGGCTGACATGAGCCATGAATTGCGTACCCCCCTAAACGGCATAATAGGAATGACCGAACTTGCGCTGGATACTCTCCTTGACGCTGACCAAAGGGAGTATCTCACAATAGTAAAAAACTCATCCACGCACCTGCTTGGTCTTTTAAACCGTGTGCTGGATTTTTCTAAGCTTGAAGCCGGTAAGATTGAAATAGAGGAAACTGATTTTAATTTGCTGACACTTATAAAAACCACCATGGAACCTATGGCTGTTACAGCATCAAACAGGGGACTGGAGTTTAATGTGGAAATATCTCCTGACGTACAGACATCATTAAGGGGAGATGCCGGGAGGCTTAGCCAGGTGTTGGTTAATCTTGCCGGAAACTCTTTAAAATTTACAGAATGGGGCAAGATAGAGTTAAAGGTTGAACCGGCTGACCAGCACTCTAAAAAAGATGCACCTGAAACTCAAATGCTTCATTTTTCAATTTCTGACACAGGAATAGGAATTCCCAAAGAAAAACTAGGCATGATTTTTGAAAACTTTACCCGAGTTGGAGACCATGACGTCAGGAAATACGAGGGCACAGGGCTTGGGCTTGCGATAGTGAAAAAGGTACTGAAACTCCTTGGCGGTGATGTATGGGTGGAAAGCAAGCTTGGCAAGGGCAGCACATTTCACTTTACGGTTAAGCTTTTAGTGTCTTCAACTACAAAGTCCCCTGCTCCCCAGTCTGTGGAAAAAATAGAATTTAAGAAAAGACACATACTCGTTGTGGACAGTAATCCAGACTCCTGCAGGGCAATAGCAGAGATGATAAAAAGCGAAGAATTTTCTGTTGACACAGCTTTAAGCGGCTACGAGGGTTTTGGGATTCTTAACTTTTCAGCGGCTGCATATGACATAGTTATTTTAGATTTTAACCTTACGGATATGGACGGATTTGCTTTTTCAGAAAAAATAAAATCCATAGAAAAATTATCTACTGTTAAAATAATTATCCTTACGTTATCTGCTTTCCATGCGGATGAAAAGCGGTGCAGGGAAAACGGCATTGTCGGGCTTATCGTAAAACCAATTTATAAATCTAACTTAATGGAAACACTGTCTAAGCTGGCAGAGAACTGGAATAGTCCTGATATGCCGTTTTTAAGACATTTATCGGTACGGGAGTCTCTCTATATTCTTATAGCCGAGGATAACGTAGTAAATCAAAGACTTGCTGTCACGGTTTTACAAAAGCGCGGTCACATGCCTGTTGTTGCAACAAATGGACGAGAGGCTATAGATATGCTAACAAAGTTGAGCTTTGATATTGTACTTATGGATGTGCAAATGCCGGGGATGGATGGTTTAGAGGCAACGCGGTACATAAGAAGCTCTAACGATTGTGAGATGAATAAAAATGTACCAATAATTGCCATGACTGCCCATGCACTCAAAGGAGACAAGGAGCACTGCCTGGAGGCAGGGGCAACAGATTATATTGCAAAACCGTTCAATACTGATGATTTGTACAAACTAATAGATAAATATGCATATTACAGACAGGAAAAGACTGAGGCGCAGTTGTCTCATCAGCCAACCTATACAGATGATATTTTTGTACCGCAAACGACTGCCTCACAACAACCCTCTCAGAGGACCTCGGCAACGTCGCTAAATATAAAGAAAACACTTTTGAGAGTTAATAACGATGAAGATGTTCTCAGGGACATGTGGCTGGCCTTTATTGAGGATGCACCGCTTCAGATAGCACTTCTTAAGGATATGTTTAAAGCCAGAAATGTGGAGGGCTTAAAAAAACAAATCCATATGGTTAAGGGAATGACTGCAAATGTGGGCGCAACTGCTCTTAAAAGTGAATCTTTCAGAATGGAACTTCTGATTAATAAATTAAAAAATGACTTTAGCGAGGATGAGGCACAGTTACTGACTTTTATAGAAAACATACAATTAGAGCTCCAGAGGGTCTTAAAAGACATGAAAACTTACCTTTCAAAACCAAAAGGCAGCATCCTTTGATTTTTTTGATATAACAATCAAATGTATCCTTGAAATATTCAAATAGATAATCAACCTTATTTAGAAGCTACCCTGTTTTTATAACAGTTTTCACTGATCGTAAAACTTAAAGACAATTATTTAAAAAAATACTTATTATGGTATCGGAAAATGTCCTCCTAATGTCACCTGAGTAGCTGTCAGCAGGAGTAAATGGCTTAATATTTATTTTCAACTTGTGATAGAATAGTAAATTAAAAGCCTTTATTTAGGTTTTAAGAAAATCAGAAAGGGAGGAAATTATGTCGAGTTTTGTGTTTGTATTAACTAGGGGAATGGAGGATCCAACGCGTGTGTGCAGAGCTCTTCAGCTTGCTAAAGTAGCTAAGGAAAAAGGCCACGACGTTGAAATATTTTTAACTGATGATGCTGTTTTTCTGGCTAAACAAGGGTTAATAGACCATGTAATAGCACCAACCGGTGATGAGGCTATCTCACATTTAGGTTACCTTATGGCCAACAATGTAACGATTCACGTTTGCACACCCTGTGCAGAAACAAGGCAGATACTTGAGGGAGACCTTATTGAAAATGCCAGGTTTGGTAAAGCTCCGTATCTTATTGATTTAGCTGAAAAATCAACAGTGTTCACTTTTTAGCTTGTAATTTCCTGTAGCTCGCTAAAAACATTATATTAGCATTTAATCTCATCTGCCTTTATATTGTTCTGAGTGCAGTTTGTGATTATTCCAATTTTTAATATATGTTTGAGCAAGTTCTTTTGATTTGAGTATCAGAAGGTTCTCGGCGTTATGTTCTTCAGCAGCTTTTGAGAAATTAAAGCTGCCGGTTATCAAAGTTTCACCATCAATTATTATAATTTTGTTGTGCGCTATAGTATGGTCTGAGTCTATGTAAGTAGGTAGTCCCATGTGTGCTGTAAAATCAGCGCTGCTATACTTAGCACTCAGATTTGATTTATCCAGGATTATCTCAATTTTAATGCCTGACTTCTTAGCTTTTACAAGCGCCTCCGCTATAGGTTTAGAGGTAAAAGAGTACGCCTGTACGAGTATCTCTGCTTTAGCATTATTAATCTCATTGACAATAGCATCTGTGCAGCCACCATTAGGTGAGAAATAAACGGCTGCTACTACATTGATAATAATCAGAAAATTTTTTAAGAACACTCACTAAACCTCATGCTTAATTTGCTAACTATGGAAATTGTAACATATATTAGGTAATATAATCTTGATAATCATATGAAAAACTTTTCGCGGCGCAAAAATTAAAATAAATTAAAACACTATTTGTTTTTTTTGTTATAATAGATTTTATGCAGACGATAGGCGCTTTAAGGCTAATAAGTATTAAAAAGAGGATGAGATGAAAGCTCTGGTTGCAGAGGACGACTTTATTAGCAGGCAGTTATTACAAAAGCTGCTTTCGGCATACGGGCAGTGTGATGTGGTAGTAAACGGCAAAGAGGCTATAGAAGCCCATGAGTTTGCTTTAGAAAGTAATGAACCATATGATCTTATATGTCTTGACGTTATGATGCCAGAGGTGGATGGGATGGAGGCGCTTAAGGCAATACGCATTAAAGAGATGTCCTGTGGTATAAGTGTACAGCATGAGGTGAGGATAGTGATGACGACGGCTCTGGACTCTCCCCGGGATATTTTAGAGGCACACTATGGCGGAGGTTGCACTGACTATCTTGTTAAACCTCTTGATACGCAAAAGCTGTTAAAACTGCTTAGCAGTTACGGTTTGATTGACTAAATAAAACATGTCCATCCAGTAAGCCGGTGGGGATAACATCCATAATAATAGACGGATATAATGTAATCGGCACAATACATAAGAATCTTGAAAAAATGCGTGAGGAATTAATAGATGACCTCTGCAAGTACGAACGAGTAAAAGGACATGACGTAACGGTAGTTTTCGACGGATATAAGAGTAATTTCCATCAGTCATGGGGACAGCGAGGCGGCATAGAAGTTGTGTACTCAGGGCATGGCGAGGATGCAGACACTCTCATAAAGCGTATAATTAAGGCAGCAAAAAAACGCTACATTGTGATTACCTCTGACAGGGACATTGCTGCATTTGCGTGGGCTAATAACTGTGTGCCGGTACGGGCGGAGGTTTTTGTCCGGAAAATGAAACAAGTTGCAGGTAACTGTGCAGCGAAACCGGAATCACTGCCGGATAGCGTTTCCTTTTATGACAACATAGCCTATGACTATGAATGTGATGAAGACGACAGAGTCTTAAAGAGCAAAAAGGGTAATCCAAGGAGTCTGTCAAAAAAAGACAAAATAATAAAAAATGCCCTCGATAAACTATGACAGAAATACAGGCATGAATCTTAATTATGTAAAGACCGCAGACGGAGTTTCTTTTACTGTAAGGGTCATACCGAGAGCATCGGTTAGTGAGGTCTGCGGCGTCATGGATGGTAATTTGAAAGTTAAACTTACTCCGGCCCCTGTTGATGGCAAGGCAAATAAGGAGCTTTTAGAGGTCCTTTATGATTATTTTTCTAAAACAATCTCTTCTGTCAAAAAAAAAGATATAAAAATACTTAAAGGAATGACCTCAAAAACAAAAACCATAGAAATTGCCAGAGTTTTTGAATTGTAATACTATGATAGTCTTATGTTATGAAAGTGCAAAGGTGCTGTAAAGGGTCTTGTATTGTTCGTTTGACTGTATCAGGCTTTCGTGTGTTCCAATGCCAGCTATCTCACCGTCTTTGATGACTACTATTCTATCGGCATTTTTTATTGTGGAAAGTCTGTGGGCTACGACTATTGTGGTTCTGCCTTTCATGAGAGTTTCAAGTGCCTTTTGAACCAGGGATTCCGAGACGGAATCCAGTGATGACGTTGCCTCGTCAAGTATTAAAATTGGCGGGTTTTTAAGTACTGCCCGCGCTATTGCAATTCTTTGACGCTGGCCTCCTGAGAGGTTAAGACCACGGTCACCGAGTTTGCTCTCATAACCCTCCGGCAGCTTATCTATAAACTCATCGGCATAGGAAAGCCTTGCAGCAGTTTTTATCTCTGCGTCGGTTGCAGTCGGTTGTCCAAACAGAATGTTGTCTTTTATAGTTTCATTAAAAAGCAGTATATCCTGGCTGACTATTCCTATTAACTCTCTCAAAGCGGAAATATCCACATCTGCCGTGTCTGTTCCATCTATGGTGATTCTGCCCTCAGTGGGTTTGTAAAACCTTGGGATAAGATGCACAAGTGAGGTTTTTCCGGCTCCGCTTGGGCCAACGAGTGCTATTACCTCTCCATGCCTTATACTGAGATTTATGTTTCTTAAAACATGTCTGTGTTCGTTTACATATTTAAACGAGACGTTTTCAAATGTGATGTCCTTTTCAAAACTGTTAATGACTATGCTGCCGCTTTCCTCAATGGGCGAGTCAAGCACGTGATCAATCCGCTCAAGTGAGGCTCTTATCCCCTGAAGTGTCGTATAGGATTCCCCGACTTGCTTAACAGGACTAAATACAAGATATATGGCTGTCAGAATGGATGCAAAATCTCCTGGAGTTACAAGCCCCATCACTACCTGTCTGCCGCCGTAAACAAGGACTATCCCTATGGCAATGCCTGTCATCGTGTCGATCACTAACTTATTAAGTTCCTTGAACCTGATAGCTTTAACGTTATACGAAAAGACCTCCTCGTTATCAGTTATGTACTTTTCATTTCTGAGAGGTTGACGATTAAACACTTTGATAACTCTGTTTCCTGTTATAGACTCCGACAGCCTGTGAGTCAGATAAGAAACACTTTTTTGCGCCTGATGAGAGCGTTGTTTAACTTTTTTCCCAATTCTGTTAGCGGTATAGGCTAAGATGGGCACAATCAGGAGATTGGTAAGTGTGACATCCCATTTCCTGTAAAAAGCAATCCCTAAAAGCACAAATATTTTCGGTACCTCAATAATAGCAGCCCTCAGTGCCTCGGAAAATATGGCGCTTATTTTATCCACATCGCTAATCACCCGGGACATAAGGATACCGGAGGCCTCCTTGTCAAAATACTTAACCGGCAGGTAGAGGATATGGTTGTGGAGCTTGTTTTGAGTATCCCGTATCAGTGATAATCCGGCACGTTTCATAAAATACTGCTGGAAAAAATTCAAAACTCCCTTTACAGTAAAAAGCACAATAACAGCAATTGGAAAGTATTTAAGGTATTGATAGTTTTTTTGTACAAACACAATATCAAGAGCTGGTTTGACAAGCCACGCTATGGCTCCCATCACGGCTGAGACCATAAGTCCAAAAGATATGGCAAGAAGCGTTTGTCCCCAGTATGGTTTTGTAAGAGCAAGCATTTTTTTGTATGTAGAAGCTGAATTTATTTTCACATCCATGAAGTTACCTCATTATTTTGTGCAATAAAACGCACAATTCCAGGGTGGTTATCACCGAGGATTTTTTTAAATCTTAGAAGAGCAGTATCAAAATCAATGATTTTGTTTCCGGCAGTGAGGTTATCGGCATAGGAGACAATTATCTGTTCAGGCGTCTCAGGGATATAATCACACGGGGGCAGGCCAAGCATACGAGCCTCCTCTTTAGGCAACCCGGAGCCAATATGCCGCTCTATTATTTTTGCAACATCCTCCCCCAACTGTAAGTCTCTTGCCAATTTAGCGCCCTCAATTGCGTGATCCAAGCCGTGGGTTTTCCCCCTGCCTATATCGTGCAAAAGAGCTCCCACTCTGATTAGCTCAACATTTACCGGTATTTTTACCTGATTGGCTATCTCTGCTGCCTTTTCCTTGACGGTTTTACAGTGTTCAATCACATTGTCTGGAACATTTGCGGCCTTAAGCAAACCGATCTCTCTTTCGTCCACAGGACATTATAACAAATTACGCATAGGAATGTTACAACGAAGCGGATTTTAAATCATATTCGTTCATAGCATTTATGAGTTGTGGCCACTTTAGTTCCCTTAGGTTTTTGGCCTGAGAGTGTATCTTGTTGCTTTTTATAAATTTCCTTTTTTCCTTTTCATCTTTAATCCCATAGAAGTCCAACACGGCATGGAAAGCCTGATTTGTATGATTAACGTTGGGAGTCAGGACATCTTCGCGTCTTGTGAAAAAAGGGTCTTCTCCCTCAGCGCACGGTGTTCCAAAGACATTAAACTGTCTGCACGCCGCAGGCCTTACTATGTGTATTACACACGAGGAGCTGATTAAAAACGGGCAGGCATCACTCTTTTTAGAAAACTGCAGCTGCCACTTAAGAGTTTCCCTTACCGGCATTTTGATTTTCTCCGTGACATAGAAATAGATTCCTACAAGTTCATGCGGATACACCGGTATATCCTTATGGGTTTTGCAGCAATGGCAGCAGCCGTTTTGACAGGCCAACCCCTTCTTTTTGCTCTTGTATTGCAGCCCGATAGCTGATTCGATAGTGGTATCAATTATTGCATAAGAATCAAGGAGCATTGAAAGCCACGGGAAACGGCTCTCATCAGCTTCAAAGCTTACCCGCCTGTGGTTGTACTCAGATTTCCCTATATTTTTTATCAATATGTATTAGCTCTCTTGTTTGTCAACTTTATGGATGTTAGCATAAAGAGGGTCTTAAATACTACACGGATCTGACAACTTCGTTTTTCCATTAACATATATGTGAAAAATATCATGTATGTATTTATAGTTTGGGAGAACATAATCTATAATGTTATAGATATAGATTTAAAACAGAAATGTAACCATGAAAATAGAAGGATAATATGAACAATATAATAAAATATTTGAAAGAAGTTATCCCGCTGTTTAAAGATAACATGTTATTGTTAATTGTTTATACTGCAATAATTGCATTCATAACGTGTAAGGTTGATGTTAAGTTTCACAACGAATAAATCAAAACTCTTACACTACACATAGAAATGTATCGCGACAAACTTAGCTCTGAAATGACAAACTTAACTTCTGGTAATATTAAGGTTTCTTATCCTTCAATTAAGAACGTAAGCAAACTCACTAAGTCAGAAGTTCGAGACTTAGCTAAGTTCTACAGTTTTTTAACGAGTGGAAGATAAACCCCCATCTGAGTTTTAAAGAAGGCGACATTTCTTATTGATATGAACAAGGTCTTAGCGAAAAAGCACTAAAGCTCGAATTTGATTCAAGGCGTATTATTCTTGAACGTGCAGAGCGCTCAAAGGAGAGAATTGACAGCCAGGGCGATTTGGCTCATAAAGCTCAACAAATACAAGTTCAATTGTAAGATGTGTTAGGAGGAAATTAAAGGGACAGAGCATATACTTTTATATCAGCTACTTTGTACAATAGCTAAATTCATGGAAGTTAAGAGGTTTCAATCAGGTAAGTTTCCATACAGTTATAAAAATGAGATAAGTGCGCTTATTGAGTCTGAGTCGGGAGTTACCTTAAAAAACCACGGTGGTAAAAAATATCGTGTTTGTCTTGCCTACCCAAACACCTACCACGTGGGAATGTCAAGTCATGGTTTCAGGACTATATATGCCCTGATTAACCAACGGGACGATGCGCTCTGTGAGCGTGCTTTTGTCCCTGAACCCGACATATACGACGAGTTTAAAAGAACTGATACCGTGCTCTTTTCCTATGAGTCCCTTACGCCACTTACCTCGTTTGATATTATTGCCTTTTCGGTTTCCTATGAAAATGACTACTTAAATATTTTAAAAATTCTCGACCTTGCTAAAATCCCATTGTTTGCCAAAGACAGAACTGAAACTCATCCGCTTGTTATTATGGGAGGCCCGTGTGCTTTTATGAATCCCGAACCGCTTGCTCCGTTTTTTGATGTTGTGTGCGTAGGGGAGGGTGAGCCAATTATCGGAATTTTTTTTTCTAAATTAAAAAATTCAACCGGTAAACTGGAATTTTTAAAATCCCTAAGCGGCACAGACGGTTTCTACATACCTGATGAAATACCTCAAAAAGTAAAGAGAGTATATGTCAAAGACTTAAATACGCTCAGCTTGCCCTCTCAGCTTATTACTGAAAACACAGAGTTTTCAAATATGTATTTAGTTGAGGCCATGAGGGGCTGTCCGTGGAAATGCCGCTTTTGTGCCATTTCCTCGATATACGGCCCGCCGCGCAAACGGCAGTTTTACTCAGTTATGGAGGAAATAGAGAGGGTCAAACCCTACTGTCTGAAAGTGGGACTGATAGGCCCCTCACTGACTGATTATCCGCGCCTTGAGGATGTGCTAAGCGCAGGCGGAGTTGAATTTTCAATAACATCGCTTAGGGCAAGCCGCAAAAGCGGTGAAATCCTGCCGCTTATGAAAGAAAAACAAAGCGTTTCCATTGCACCGGAGGCAGGCTCTGAGCGTCTCCGCAGAGTTATAAACAAAAAGATCACACACGAGGATATTATAAACACCTGCCGGTTGATTTTTGAAAACGGAATCAGTTTACTGAAACTCTACTTTATGATTGGACTCCCTACGGAAACACATACTGACATCTTAGAGATTATAAGTCTTGTCAGAGAGGTGAGAGCGCTCTCTAAGCGCGGACACATTTCCCTCAGTGTGTCTCCATTTGTACCAAAAGCGTTCACTCCCTTTCAGTGGCATCCTATGGAGAGCTCTCAGGTGGTAAAGGAGCGTCTGAAAACTTTGAAAAGTGCTCTCAAAAAAGACGGGATACAGGTTCATCACGATACGGCAGGGCTGGCGTATGTTGAGGGATTCTTTGCCCGCAGCGGCAAAGAAGCCGCACAGGTGCTTTGTATCATGTTAAAGAGAAAACTAAACCTTAAAGCCGCAGTGGCAGAAGCACACGTTGATTATGAAAAAACACTGTTTGGAAAATTAACCTTTGACTCTCCACTGCCTTGGGATTTTATTGATTCAACCACAGCCGACAAACAAACACTTTGGAATGACTACATTGTAGCAATAAGTTGACGAAATTGTTTTGCTTTTGTTCAATAAGCGCTTTTTCCTTTGAAAACTGAGTCTCTGCTTGCAATGGTTTCGTAGTCTGCTGTGAGGTTATTATGTTCTACCAGAGATTTTAGCATTTCAAGGGCATCGGGGCCGTCGTCGTGGTCATAGAGCGGATAGCGAATCAGTTGTTCTATCAGAGTTCTCTGGCTTTTTTTAAATCGTATCCAGCCGTTTTTTATCCACGGCTGAAGTGTTTGAATTCTCAGAAGTTTGTCTGTGCCTGATCGTATCTCTGTGACATTAAGTGTTAGATTCTGCCTGTGAGCCTCTTTAATTAACGTGTCTTTAAAAAACTCCTGAAATTGTACAGATTCAACTCCAAAAACCTGAAAGCGTTCCTTTCTGTGATAAGTTAAAATATCCTCGATAATACTGTCTGGATGACGGCGCTCTATGTCGGCTATTGTGACATAAAGTATGCCGTTAGAAAAACGTCCGCAGATTATTGCTGATGGATCATGCCGCTTTGACTTTTTTCCCATCGAGGGATCCACTACGCCATACAACGGGACGTCTTTTGGCTCAGTTCCATCATCAAAATATTGAATCCAGTGTTCGCTAAACAGACAGTCATCGGGATTAATCGGCTCATTTTGCTTTTCCGAATCAAAATAAGCAGGGCCCTCTGAAACCCGCATCTTCATCAGGTAGTAATAGTCCTCAACCTCCGGCCACAGGACATCCACATCGGCAAGCATTTCGTCTCTGTGCCGGTTAAAGTAGGAATCAGCCATAGTCTCGGCAGTTTCCTTCTCATCAGGTTCGTTCAGTGCAGTTGAGTTGGTTATACCTGAGGGTGCTGAACCTGTCGAGAATATATTTTCCCACTCCTCCCACCGCTTTGAATCCGAGTATCGCATTATTGCTTTGAATTTCTTACCCCTCCAGCCTGGTTTTTTAAACAGTTTTGACAGCAGCGAATCATAATGCAGCACTGTTCCTACAACTATATAGATTGTGTCTTTTTGGCCGATTTTCATAAGAGCTTTAAAAAACCAGTCCTCAAGTTTTCTCCTCTGTTCAACAGACATGACGGCCTCGTCGTTTTCCAAATCATCGCAGATTACCAGATCCGGACGGTGGCTGCCGTGGCGCATCCCTCTGAGTTTTTGTCCTGCGCCGACTCCGCGGATTTTTACGCCGTTTCTGGTTATAAGCGTATCAGCGCGCCACGTCTTTCCCTCTCCTGTGATATTTGGGAAATCCTGATTTAGCCGTTCATTGGTTTCTAATTCAGCTTTTATAAACGATATGAAGTCCTCAGACTGGCTTATCGTGTCTGAGACTATCAACACAAAATTCCGCAGGTTAAAAGCAGTTACCCACATGGGCAAAATAAGGGTAGTCCAGGTGGATTTGGCATTTCCACGGGGAGCGGCGTCAACTTCTTTACCGCCTGGGGTCGCTGACCCCCCGCCTGGGGTCGCTGACCCCCTGCCTGGGGTCGCTGACCCTCCGTTGTGTTCTGCCGACGACCTTATCAACTCCATATACCGTTCCGATAAATACTTGTGAAGTTTCGAGGATGGTGCCTTTATGTAGTGTGGAAAATATGTGTGTGCAAAGAATTCAAGATCATTAGCTGCCCGTTCTATTCTGACAGCCTGTGCCGATTCTCCGTTCGAGTCTGAGCCGCTTTCAAACGGTTTAGTGTATGAGCTGATTTGTGCCCGTAACGCCTCGATGTCTTTAAATATTTGTTTAAGGTTAGCCATAACTATTTTAGCATGGGGATACTGACCCCAATAATGCCAGGGGTCGCTGACCCCTTAGCCATATTTTTCTGTTAAAAACAAAGTAAACTCATCCATGTTTTTTTCAACAACTTTAACTCCATTGGGGTCATTTCTGACAAGCCACTGGACGTAGATTCTCATAACGTCAATGTAAGCGTCCAGTTTGGATTTTGCCGATGATTTGTAGAGATTGTTGATGGTGTTGATGAGGGATTTGTAAGCGTTTGTGGATTGATTGTCAAGCTCAGTTTGGGAGTCGTATTTTTCCTTTTGTATGAGAAGGTCTCCAATGAGGGATTCGGTAGTTACCCTTTTAGCTTTCCGTAGTTTTTCATTTTCCAACTCCTCGTGCTTTAAGCGTTCTTTCCAGTTATATTTTTTAGCCCACTCTTTAACAGTTTTTGCAGTAATCAGGAACTGAAATTTCTTATTGAGGACTTCTACGGCGCTTTCAAAATTACACTCGCCATCACGCCATACTTGATATGCAATTTCTATATTGTCATGTATGAGTGACTTTCTAACCAATGTGCCCTCCCCTTGGAATAAAAACGCCTTCGTCTTTTATGATTCCGTTTAACAGGTCATCGCCGTCAGCGGTAATTCCAACCTCGCAAATTTGACCGTTAAATTTTTCATTACGTTTCACATATCCTTTGTTTTCAAGGTAACGGAGCTGAATTTTTAAGTCATCCGATAAAAGCGCATAACCAAAGAGATAGAGCCTTGCCCTAAGTTCCTCCTCATTAATGAACTGCTCATGGTCTGCCTTAAGAATCTCAAGCACATAGCCTCTTAACATTAACTCTTTCAGAAGTTTCATATTCATACTATAATTTCTCCTTACACGCTGCTTTACGTCTAAAAGCGTAGTTACCCGTTTTGGTTTCTGTCCATTCTGTCAATAATCACCCGAAGCATAATAAGGATATCCAGGTGTTCCTTGTTGTCTTTGGTTAAAAAATCGTGAATAGCTCCGTGAAGTCCCTCCATGCTTTGTGCCTGCCGTGCCAAAGCTGATGCTTGCTCTTTTTGGGCATTTACAAACTCGCAGCCGATTTTATTCATAAATTTATAACTTAAGGCAATAACAATCAATGATAATGCCATTGCAGGTCCTCCTTGCCCTACTGTATGAATAAGCTCTGTCAATTCCATTAGTTAATATTAAACAGAAACAAGTTGTCAGTTCATTTAAACAGTTTTTAAAAATTATAGAAAACATGTGTAACACAAGGTTGTGTGCCGATGCAAGATTTTTTTTGTTGACAATCGCCACATACGTGTTATATCTTACTGTGAAAGAGTTTAATGCAGAACATTGGAGGCGTTAGCATGAGTTTGATGACTCGGTTATTAGTGTTTGCAATGATATTTTTGCTAACCGGTTGTGCCGGTTTTGAGTTTGCACCAAATGGTAAGGTACTATTCATTCATAAGGAGCTTTTAGAAGCTGACAGGGCAATAGAAGCAGCTAAAAAAGTCGGAAAAGACACTGCATGTTCAGAAATGTTGAATGAAGCCGTAAAGTTAAGAGATGAAGCTTATCGTGTTTACTGGAGTTGCCACACTAAAGAGGCGTTAGAATTGGCTAATAAAGTAATCCGTATGACACAAGGCCCTTGTCAGGGTTCTGCCTCAAAGGGGTTGAATGGACAGCAATCATCATCAGAGATGGCTCTTTTTACAGTAGCCCATTTCGATGTAAACAGTGCAAAAATAAAAAAAGGTAGTGAAACACAGTTAAATACAGCAATAAACACAATAAAGCAGTATGAACAGGGACATGCAATGGTAGAGGGTCACTCGGATTCAACTGGCGGGTATGCCTACAACATGAGAATTTCTAAAAGACGGGCTGAGGCTGTGAAAGACTACATCGTAAGGCACGGTGCAATAGAAACTCAAAAAGTTGAGGCGGTAGGTTACGGTTATACCAGACCGATAGCGTCTAATGAGACCAAGAGCGGGCGGGCTCAAAACCGAAGAGCAGATGTAAGAGTCTTCTCCAATTAAGTACAGAGAAGGCTACTCAGAGGCAGGCTTTGTATAAAGTCCTTAGTGCCTTGTGGTTTAACCTCATGGCGCTGATTTTGTAACATATCATAAAACCGCGTTTATGTGGACACTACTTAGGAGGCCATACAAGTGGAAATATTGGGGAACGAGGAAAATGGTGTTTACAAGATATCAGGTGATGATGAGGATATTCTCACTGTATATCTAGATGGCAGCAATCAGGTTACAGCAGAGGCTGGCAAAATGTTGTTCTACATTGGTAACATCAGAAGCGTCACTAAAGAAATTAAAGAAGGCGGCTCAATATCGAAGCACATATTTTCAGCAGCTAGAAAAGTGATTACTGATGATAACTTAGCATTTACCGATTTTTCAGGAGACGGGGAGGTCTCTTTTGGAGATTATCTGCCTGGCAGCATAGCAGCCATAAAGTTAAGTGGTAATGCAATAATCGTATCTAAAGAAAATCTGATTGCCTATGGTGGAGATATTAAGATAAGTGTGGAGGCGCAGTCAGGGCTTGGAAGTCTGTTGTTTGGCGGAGAGGGTTTGGTTCTGATTAGAATATCAGGCAGCGGTTACTTATTTATTCATGGCGGAGGCAATATAATAACCCATCAACTTAAAGATGGACAGCAGCTTCATGCTGAATCAGCCACTGTAATGGCATGGGATGACTCTGTTTCACATTCTCTTGAGCAAGTTAAGGACTTTAAGACCGCTTATTTGGGCGATGAAGGACTATTTTTAACAAGATTTTCTGGCGCCGGCACTGTTTTGGTGCAAACCCTGACTGTGGCAAAGTTAAGAAGTCTTATCGGTAACTCGATATGTCTTGCTCCGCCGCCTATAATGGCTGCCGAGCTGGTTTTACTCAAAGCTAAAAAGATTATCACTAAACTTATGCGGTAATTAATAAATAATCCGCAGATGGCACAGATTGACACAGATAAGAGAAACAAAAATCTGTGAAAATCTGCGTAATCTGCGGATGAATTCCTTTTCTGAATTCCCTATTTCTGAATGCTAATGTGCTTAACACTCAGCAGCGAATATATGAAATCCATATCCAGAAATTTAGCTACAGTTGAACTCCAACGCTCTATTGCGCTATCCCTGAGTTTTTTGTAATTTATTCCTGTGCCGGTTTGCTTCAGACCCCGCTTTGCTCTAAGGCCGTCAAGCAAGGCTGCACGAAACGAATCATTATCAAATACACCGTGAAGATATGTCCCCCACACGCTACCGCATGACATTCCGTCATGATAAGTTCTATCCCCTGCCCTCACCTCAAAAATGTTACCGCCTGTGGTTTGCCCCATGTGTATTTCGTAGCAGTCCAGATTACCAAACTCTCCGTCTATAAACGGTATGCCTCCTGTCTTGTTAGCTGTTACACGAAGCGTTACCTTAGAGGGCTCAAAGACTGTCTCGGTCTCCAGAAATCCAAGTCCGCTGACCTCTCTGTGTTGGCTTTCTATCATATCAGGGTCAAGTATCCGCTTACCCAGCATCTGATACCCCCCGCACATTCCCATTACAGGGATTCCTTGTGACACCGCCTTACTTAATGAGTCTGAAACTCCGGTCTCTTTAAGATACAGCAAATCCTTAACCGTGTTTTTGGTTCCCGGGATTATTACCAAATCAGAACTTAAGATGTCATTGTCTCTTAAACTATAGACAAGTTCGACGCCGGGCTCACAGGAAAGGGCATGAAAATCTGTAAAGTTTGATATGTAATTAAGCCGGAGCACTGTGATTTTTAAGCCAGCACATGTTTTATCCCCGACAGTGAGATGGCTGCCAAGGGCTAATCCATCCTCCTCCTCAAGCCCTATGCCAGAGACATACGGTATCACCCCTATAACCGGAATCCCTGTAAGGTTGTGAATCATTTCGTTTCCGGGAATAAGAATATTGACATCCCCGCGAAACTTGTTAATTATAAAACCCTTTATCAACTTTGCATCATCTTTAAGAAGTGCTGCCGTTCCGTAAAGTGAGGCAAAAACTCCTCCCTTATCAATGTCCCCGACAAGCAAAACAGGAGCTGACGCTAATCTTGCCACCGCCATATTGACGATTTCCCGTGCTGTAAGGTTTATCTCGGCAGGACTCCCTGCGCCCTCTATGACGACTATGTCATACTGGCTGTTTAACTCCTCCCAGGCGCTTACAACGTATGGCCAAAAGAGCTCCTTGTTTTTATAGTACTCGGAGGCAGTCATCGTTTTAAACGGTTCCCCCATGACTACCACCTGAGAGCCGGAGGCGCCCTCAGATTTCAACAATATTGGATTATGGTAAACAGATGGTGGAATTCCGGCAGCTTCTGCCTGAAGTGCCTGAGCGCGTCCGATTTCACCGCTCTCTGCTGTTACGTAGGAATTTAATGCCATGTTCTGAGATTTAAACGGTGCCACCCGGTATCCGGCATTTCTAAATAATCTGCACAAAGCTGCTGCTACCAAAGACTTACCAGCACCTGAGCCAGTTCCCTGAACCATTATAGCCGCTGCCAATTTTTTGTTTACCTCTGTGTGTGGTTTAGCAAAACTACCACAGGGTAGTTTTCATGGATGTCTATTACGTTGACGCAAGCAAAATCCTGTTCCAGCCTAAAAATATGTCGCAGAGGGATTTTTAATAAATTACACAGTATGACTCTGTTTGTGCCTCCATGGGCAACAATGGCTATGGTTTTATTAAGATGCTGTTTGACGAGTTTTTTAAGTGCGGGCATTGTGCGCTTGCTAACGTCCTCTGTGCTTTCTCCGCCGATAGGACTAAATTTAAGCGGATTTTTCGCCCAATTTGTAAAATCCTCCGGATACTTTTCGTTAATCTCATCAAAACTCATACCCTCCCACAGACCAAAGTGTCTTTCGCGAAACTCTGGGGCAGTAACTGGTGTAAGATTAAACGGTGCACCGATTATCTCTGCCGTTTTAACACAGCGGGATAAGTCCGAGGAGTAGAGGGCTTCTATCACAGGTTGTGCGCAATTGACTGACACGTGGCTGCTGATAAACTGAGCCGCTTTTGCCGCCTGTCTAAAGCCCTCATCAGATAGCGGCACATCGGTCTGCCCCTTATACCTAAGCTTATCGGTACCAACTGTCTTGCCGTGTCTTAACAGATAAATTCTCGTTGCCATTTTGTCAGAGCGCAATCATAGCACTAAATTTCATCGCTTTTCAACAACTGTATGCTAACAGAAAAATAATTTCTCCGCCCTCTATTATAGCCCCTGCATGGTCACCGGTTATACCGCTAAATTTGTTTTGTAAAAATACGGCGGCTATCATGCTGAAAATATACACGCAGGTAAAAATTAAAACCGGAGGTCCTATGATATTAAGGGGGTCGGTAAGGCCGTTAAAAATAAAGTTAGCACCGGAGGCTATAAGTAGTGAGAGAACTCCGCATATAAAAATTTCGACAAAGCCTGTACTTGAAATAAAAAGATAACCTAACCCCTCATCCTTTGCGCTTTTACCAAGATACAGACAGGCTGTGCCGGCAAATCGTCCGGCAACGGGAAACACGGTAAGGATATATAGCGGAGAAATGTTTGTCTGAGCTGTCAGATTTTTCAGAAGGAGATATTTAAGGAAAATCACAACTATCATAGCCGCTACTCCAATTGGGCCGGCAGCGCCGCTTTTCATAATGGCAAGCCGCTCCTCTTGCGACTTTCCTCTGACCGCTATGGCATCAAACGTGTCGGAAAGGCCATCAAGGTGCAGCCCTCCGGTTAATAGAATCATAAGTGCAACTACTAAAAAACATGATACATCGGCTGGCAGAAATTTTTTAGTGACAGTCCAAACTACAGCTGACACAATTCCGATAAACAAACCCGTAACTGGAAACCATGCCGAACTTCTGCCGATTTCCACGGCGTTGTCAGAGTAAAGAGACCGTGGAGTCGGGATTATCGTCAAAAACTGAAATCCGGCCAATATCCGTTTTATAACTCTGATTATCATCGCTGCACCCGCCACTCGTTTTTGTGATACTAACATTATAAAAAAGGTTTAAGCAAACCCCCTTTTGTTGACTAGTTTTTGTACCAGTCATATAATACATTAAAAGAGGTGTTTTGTATGAATAAAGGAATTGCGGAGAAAATCAGGATTAATGCCGACTATGAAAAGCTATCCCCCAAAAGCAGAAAAAATGTGGCGGATTTCATCACATTTCTCAAGGTAAAAGAAGAGCTTGAGGCAACAGAAGAGATAATTAACGATGCAAGTTTTTTGAGCAGTATTATGAAGGGAGAAGCAGAGTTTGAATCAGGTCAATTTAAAAAATGGTCTGAGGTAAAGGAAGATGTATGACGTCCTGATTTCTCATGAAGCAGAGAAATCGTATAAAATGCAAGACAGAACACTTAAGCATAGAATAAATTAAAGCATTGAAAATCTGATCATTGAGCCTCATTCCGGTCCCCATATTAAAAAGTTACACGGTAAACTTGAAGGAAAATTCTGTTATAAATTGGGTAGCATACGAATTATTTACAGGATAAATGAAGCAGCTAACAAAATAGAAATAACAGCCATTAAGGGGCGAGGCGATGTTTACAAAAAGTAATATACTAAACTTTTCAGGTACTTGCGAGCTGCTGCCCGCCCGTTCAGATTAAAAGATTTAACAAGATTAGATTTAAATACAAACTATTCTTACTGTTTGGACAACTTGTTTGGACAACTGCCCCTTTAACAGAGGCAGTGTCCGGCAGTTTTTTCAATCAAAAATCTTAATACCCAATTACGTTATTATTTCCGCCTGGACCGCTTGTGCCGTTATCTTTAC
>JADFYB010000188.1 GCA_015233245.1 Nitrospirota bacterium
TGGCTATTACCAGTTTTATTTTACTTTTAGCTTTTTTAGTGTGTTTCCATTTCTCACCGGCAGGAAATCCGGCTCCACCGCGCCCTCTGAGATTGGCTTTATCCACCTCATCCAGCACCTGCTCAGGGGTCATCGTTTCAAGAGCCTTAACCAAGGCGGCATATCCCCCCACTGCTATGTAGTGGTTTATGTTCCGGGGGTCAATAAGACCGTTATTGTGCAGTGCAATCCTCATCTGCTTCTTATAAAATGGCAGTGTCTCCATGATTTCCTTTGGCTCACTCTGTATGTCATCTCTGTAAAGCAGATTTCTTACCGGAAAGCCGCCTGAAAATGTGGTAACAACAATGTCGTGAGCATCCTCCGCCCTGACCTGCTTATAGTAGTAGCCGTAGGGTTCTGCCTTCATAACAGGCCCCTGCTGACAAAACCCCTGACAGCCGGTTTTAACTATATCAACGTGTTTACCGTTGTGAGCGGCCTCCTCCACCACTTTGTTGATGACGCTCTGCGCCCCAGTAGCCATACAAGCAGTGCCTGTACAGGTGCGAAGACGGGGAACGTCCTCCTTAAAAGTTTCCTCTTTAAGGAGCATTTGAAGGTTTTTAAAAGCCTCAAGGCTATTAACTTTTTCCATTATCGTCACCCTCTTCTATGTCGTGGATTAGTCCTTTAAGCTTCTTTGGCCCAACAGCGCCGACTACCCCCTCATTGACAGTAACCACAGGAGCAAGTCCGCAGCACCCCACACAGCCTACAGTTTCCAGAGTTAATTTTAAATCCTCTGTGGTCTCACCGGCTTTTACGTTAAATCTGTTCTGAAGGGCGTCCACCACCTTGGATGACCCCCTTACGTGGCAAGCCGTACCGGTACACACTCTGACTATATTTTTTCCTCGGGGGGTAAAATGAAATTGCTTGTAAAAACTCGCCACACTGTAAATTTCGGCAAGCGGAATGCTCAACTTTTTGGAAAGCAACCTGAGCAAATCCTCCGGCAGGTAGCCGTTTTCCAACTGCATCTTATGGAGAGTGGGAATCAGTATCCCCCGCCTGCTCTCGCTGGATGTGATAATGCCTCCTATCACACCTATTGATGATTTAATATTTATATTTTCTATATCCATTTTCCCTCCTAAGGGCTATTTTTTAGCCGTCTCTTTTTCGAGCTTACGTCTGTCTTCCATAGTCATCAGCACTCTTTCCGCTCCAAACTTTCCTGGCTCGTACTTCTTTAACTTAAGAGCGTCCCGTTTGGCATCAATTGCGGCAAGCGAGGTGACAAAAATTTCCTTTGCATCAGGGATAAACTCAAGTTTTGCACCCATTCTCTTTTGCCACAGCTCATGTTTTATAGCCTTAACTACAGAGCTTGCCTCAACCGGACTTTCCGAGCCAAATATTACGTGAGCGCCGGAGGCAACAAAGTAAACCCCAATGGCAAGAGCCTTTTCGCTCATCCACTCGGGAGCAATACCAATGGCTGGCAGATCGGATATGTCATCCCCAAGTCCGCCCTCTTCTGTCATCTGGGTCATAATGGTCAAAATCCTTGAGTTATCCACACACGAACCCAGATGAAGCATAGGGGGAACCCCTATAGCCTCACAGACCTCTCTTAGCCCCGGCCCCGCATGCTCAAGTGCAGTTTCAGGAGTCATATACCCTGCCTTTGCAAATGCTGCCGCTCCACAGCCGGTTGACACCACTAACACATCGTGTTTTATAAACTCCATGGCCAGATAGTCAAAGAAACTGTCCTGCGCCGTCCGTGGATTATTACATCCAACAAGGGCAGCGACACCCCTTATGCGCCCTGCCATTATGGCGTCATTTAAGGGTCTGAAGGAGCCTCTGAAAGCTCCCCCCTGCATGTAGTTAATGTATTCGTGTGAAAACCCTGCCACGACAGGTGAGGCAGCAGAGGCCATTTGTCCAAACCCAGTTCTGTTTTTGTAATTATCACAGGCAAGCCTTATTATTTCCCGCGCTATATCTTTTGCCCTGTGCTCATCGTACTGAATGTGCATGGCATCTATCATTTTACCCTTATAGGATGTGGTAATAACCTTAGTATGGAATTTCTTCTGAACCTGTCCGATAGCTGGCATTATACACTGCACGTCAACCACTATGGCCTCAGCCATGCCGGTCATGAGAGCCAGCTCCTGGTTAAGGAAACCGCCCGCTGACGGTATGCCGTGTCTGGTCAAAATCTCGTTAGCCGTACAGCACATACCGACAAGATTTATTCCCTTCGCTCCTTTACTCTTAGCATAATCGAGCAACTCTTTTTCCGAGCTTACATCCACCATCATCTCGGCAAGTGTGGGCTCATGTCCGTGCACAACAACGTTTACCTCATCGGTTTTCATAACGCCAAGACTTGCCGTTGAATGCACAGGAGAAGGAGTACCAAAGAGAATATCGGTCATATCGGTGCTTAACATGCAGCCGCCCCAGCCATCTGCCAGAGAGACCTTCATAGCGGCCATCATAAGGTTTTCAGGATCCTGGTCAACTCCCATATTGGTTCTGTGCATGGCCTCAGCTATCTCTCTGTCAATACCGCGGGGGACAATGCCCCACTTCCGCCAGATTTCCTGCCGTTTTTTTGGCGCTCTCTTTATGTAGGATATCTCTCCCTTTTGTTGCCCAAAGTTGGTGAGTATTTTTAAGGCCACCTCTTTCCCCAACTCTTCTTTGGTTTTACCCTCAGTGGGTATCTCTAAAATACCGGCTACTTTCCTTAATTTCTTTTCATCCTTTATCTTTATATCCGGAGCCTCTCCTGTTGCTGCCTCAAGCAGTGTAAATGCCATATCCCGTGCATGGTCGCTGTGTGCTGAGGTTCCGGCAGCACACATTCTGAGAAAATTCCTTGCCGATACAACCGGAAGCGTGGCACCGCACACACCGGCAGCCTTTTCCTCGGCATCGGGCCCCACCAGCCGGCACGGTCCCATGAAACATATCTTACAGCAAGCGCCGGAATGGCCTATCGGACACGGTTTTAAGTGCTGTGCCCTGTCAAAGGCCGTGCTCATATCATGAGCATGACCCCAGTCCAGTATCTCCTTAGCGACCTTATCAGCGGTCTGAGCATTGTTTCCTTGCGTTTCTTCTATCATAATTGCGTCTCCCTTGGCTCATTAAAACTCACACAGGTTAAAACCTGTGTTATTTGACAACAGAGTTACCATTGAAGCTAGAACATCGAATCCATGGTAAGAGCCGGATGCCCGACACTTGAAAGGAATTCAAGCAGCTTTTCAGAGTCCTCGGCAACGGTTTCATCCGCTATCATATCAAGCAGGTTTGGCACTCCCTCCTCAGCTGCTCTTACGTCAAAGGAATCCTTTATCCTTTCCTTTAAAGCCTTAGTCATCCACACCACTCTCTTTAACCCGCCATCGGCAAATAGAAACTTCCGGCTTGTTACAAAGTTTACCCCTATTCCCATAAATCCGGGACTTTGCACTCCGCCACCTACTGTTCCGGCAAGTGAGGAAAACTTCATACCAATCGGAGTCATCCCTGTGTGTCCTCTTTGCACTATCATAACTCCATTAGCCTCCGGCACCACTGCCAGTATGCACTCAAAGCAGCCACAAGAAGTCATAGGGTTTTCCATAATTGTGTAAGCATTAAACGACTCCACAGCACCGCCGGTTGAAGCTACGATGTATTCATCCACACCAGTCCATCTGCCATACTTAGGATCAAGCGTTTCACCTTTGGGAATCGGCTGATTACCTCCGGTTGGATCTATACCAAAAGCCGCTTTACAGTCAAGCCAGTTGTAAGCGCCGCACAGCCCCAGTCTTTCAGGGGTTATAACGCACGTGTGCGTTGGAGCAAAGGACTGACACAGCAGACAGGAGTAAAAAGTGTCCACGTTTTCATCTGTCATGGAGCCTAATCTGTCATCTCTTTCTTTCCAAACTCGTCTGGCCTCATCACGATGAGCCAGTACATCGGCCTCATCCATAAACAGCGTAACCTGCACCTTATCGACAATGGCCTTAAACCTGCTGTGGGTCATAGTGTGATGAATCTTTGCAATGTCTTCAAGAGAGAATCCCTCAGCCTTAGCAGCCTTGCTGATTCGTATCCAGTTAATGTCACGCTGTCCCATGTGCCATATACCCTGGCCCTCGTTTATATTATGATGGAGTTTTCTTTCCATTATGGGCTCATAGTCGGGCTGCATCTCTCTGCCTGCCACCTCTACCAAAATACCGATAGGCATAGAGCCTCCGGCCTCGTACCGAGCCTGCCAGTTTTCACCCTTTATGATTATCTTACCGTCTTCTATTTCATCAAGCTCCCTGTTTTTCAAAAACTCAAAACCAGGAGTCCTGTTACCGCCAAACTCTATAAAAGTGTCCTCTTTTCTGATTCTCTCGCCCTCAAAAGCCGGCCCGTAAGCAATGGGAATCGGCGGTTTGTGGGATACAATCTTAAGGCCTCTCACCTCAATGGCCTTTGAGACTATCTTTGTGTGGTCAAACTCCTTGTCAACCTCCTCATAGGTACAAACACCAGTGGGGTGAATAACAGGAACATCGGTGTCACACACTGCCGGGAAACCCATGTTAATGGCACCGGCTCCGGTTGCCCATTTGATGTCATCAAGGGGGCCAAGTGGTAGGGCGAAAGCGAAAACCCTGTCTTTGGTGTATTTAAGGTTACCTGCGAAATCTCCGGGTTTTATTCCTCCGTAGATCATCGAGGCCCTTATAGCCCAATCAAGAGCATACAGTGTGTGTTCGGTTTTTGTACCAAGGGGAACCAGATACGTATCCCATCCAAGTTCCACCTTTTTTCTCAATAGCTGCCGTGTTATTGTCTCACCGCCTGAGGTGCCGGAAAGAAAGACCAGAATGTTTTTTTCCTGTATCTCTCTTACTATCCTGACTGCGGTGTCGTCATCCGGGGCAGCCCCAATTATTGCTGCAAACCCTGGCATTCTGCCGTCAACCAGTTGAATTCCGAGGTTCCTTTGGATCGTATCCGTAATAAAACCGTTATAAACATAGCCGGTTTCGGGATCTTTTTCAGGCTCAAGCCCCTCCAGGTATCTCATGGCAAGCCATATTTCCTCTGCAAACAGTGTTGCCATACCGGAGTCAAGAGCCTCGCCTAAATAGGGCGTCCACTCCTTTGCTACCGGTTCAGGGTGAAGATATCCCCTTGTCATTTCAAGGGCATCTTTCATATCTTTAAGTGTCCTGACGGCAAAGCCCGTCATAGCGTATATCATGGGAAGGTGATATGCCGTATCCGGAAACTCAAAAACAAAGTCCTCACCCTTTTCCGCTATATGCTTATAGAGCAGAGCTTCGGCATTTTTAAACACTGTTTGGGCACCTCTTATAGCAGCCGAGGCTATAATTTTAGACATCTTGACCTCCTTAACATCTATTTAGGACTAATTATCCTGTTCATAAGTTTGCCCCGCGTTGGAGAGCAATCCTCAGGATTGCTCCAAACATTTGGGATTTTTAGTACCAGTTTTTGACTGTAACAGCAATAAAACAAAGCTGGTTGTCCAAACACTGCCTTAAGCGCTCCTCGATTTCAGGTACGTGGGAATAGCGTTAGCCTCACGCGGCCCGACTGTAATTTTCCAACCCTCAAGTTTTTCCTCAAGAGCGCCGCTAAGTATGGCTACGTAGCCTGGGATTATCAGCTCCTTGTTGGAAATCTTATCCTCTATCCCACTTTCTTTAATAAAAGCGGCAATCTTACCCGCTGTAAATTTCCCTGCCGCCCATG
>JADFYB010000022.1 GCA_015233245.1 Nitrospirota bacterium
TTATTGGAGATACGTACAATATACAGGAAAAACCTGGGAGTTTATGGTAGTCCCCAGCCAAAGCCAAAAGCAGTATTTTTGAATATATAGAGGTCTTCTACAACCGTAGAAGAAAACACTCGGCTATAGAATATCTAAGTCCTGTTGATTACGAAAGGAGATTTGGTGTATCTTAACTATGTGTACACTTTTTCGGGGGAACATCACCTGGGAGAGTTATATTTATCCCCCCTTGACGTAATCTTTGAGGATGGGATAAACAGACTTCAGCCTGACTTATTATTTATAAAGAAAGAACATGCTGATATTGAACAGGATTGGGTAAGAGGTGTGCCGGATATGGTTTGTGAGATAGTATCTCCGGGCAGCTATGAAAAAGATACCGAGGTTAAGAAGGCTATCTACGAAAAATACAAGGTGCCGGAATACTGGATAGTCATGCCGGAGTTGCAAACTATTCAAATATTAGCCATTGTGGGTGATAAATATAAGCTCCATTCTGTTGCAGCATTTGAGGGTATTGTAATATCTAAAGTCATATCCGGACTACAAATTAACCTCATTGACATATTTGAATAACCTGCCTTAAAAATTTTACTACTTGAAATTGCATGTGAGTTTATTTTATAATTACGTCCATCCCTGCTGATATATTTTCATAAAGCAAGGGAGATAATTCAATGGGGGGAGTATAGTTTTGGAAACAGCAATAAATATGGCTCTGACACAAAATGCACTTAAAGTGCTTCAAAAACGTTATTTAAAAAAGGGTGAAAACGGTGAACCAGTTGAAACTCCGCATGATATGTTCACACGTGTTGCCCATGCGATAGCCTCAAACGATTTAAACTATGGGAAGAGTTTTTCCGATATGGAGCAGTTGGAAAAGGATTTTTACGAGATGATGGCAGATATGACATTTCTCCCAAACTCTCCTACTTTAATGAACGCAGGCAGGCGGCTGGGACAGTTGAGCGCATGTTTTGTTATCCCGGTTGAAGACTCTATGGAGAGCATATTTGAGGCGGTTAAAAATGCTGCTTTAATTCACAAATCAGGTGGCGGCACAGGGTTTAGTTTCTCTCGCCTCAGACCCTCCGGAGACGTTGTCGGTTCAACCAAAGGGGTCTCATCCGGACCTATTTCTTTTATGACCGTGTTTGATACGGCAACTGAGGCTGTTAAACAGGGCGGCACACGCAGAGGCGCCAATATGGCTATTTTAAGGGTTGACCACCCAGATATAATCGACTTTATAACGTGTAAAGAAAACTGCAACAGACTTAATAATTTCAATATCTCAGTGGGACTCACAGAGAAATTTATGGAGGCGGTCTCAGCTGATGCCGAATATGAACTTATTAATCCCAGAAACGGTAAAGCTGTCAAAAAAGTAAGCGCAGGCTTTGTGTTCGATCTCATTGTAAAGCACGCATGGCAAAACGGCGAGCCCGGCATCGTGTTCCTTGACAGGATAAATGAGTCAAACCCAACTCCACAATTAGGTATGATTGAATCTACCAATCCTTGCGGAGAGCAGCCTCTTTTGCCCTTTGAATCCTGCAACCTGGGCTCTTTAAATCTCTCAAAGATGCTTAAGAAATCATCTGCCGGTACGGTGGAAATTGACTACAACCGCATCAGGGAAATCACCCACAAAGCTGTTCATTTCCTTGATAACGTCATAGATTTAAACAAGTATCCTCTTAAAAAAATAGAGGAAATGACAAAGGGAAACAGAAAAATAGGACTTGGAGTGATGGGCTGGGCTGATATGTTAACGCAGTTGGCTATTCCGTATGACTCCGATGAGGCATTAGCAACTGTAGAGGCAGTTATGAAATTTATAAGAGATGAGGGGCGAAACGCCTCAGAAGCACTTGCCGAAGAACGTGGAACGTTTCCTAACTTTAAGGATAGCATCCACGACGGCAAAAGAAAACAAAGAAACGCCACTATTACAACGATAGCGCCAACCGGTACGCTATCCATAATTGCCGGGTGCTCATCCGGTATAGAGCCAATATTTGCCGTTTCTTACGTAAAAACGGTAATGGATGGCACAAGGCTGTACGAGGTTAATCCGTGGTTTGAAAAAATATCAAAAGAGCGCGGGTTTTATTCTTTAGACCTTATGGAGGATATTTCACTAAGACCGTCAATAGCGGATGTGTCCGACATCCCGGCAGATGTCAGAAAAGTGTTTGTCACAGCGCATGACATAACGCCAGAGTATCACATAAAGATGCAGGGAGCATTTCAGAAGTATGTGGATAATGCGGTGTCTAAGACAGTTAATTTCTCTTCATCGGCTACAACCGATGATGTTAAAAAGGCGTACATGCAGGCGTTTAAACTGGGCTGTAAGGGTGTGACGGTTTACAGAGACGGATCACGTGAGGGGCAGGTGCTTACCACCTCATCCCACCATGAACCGGCGGCAGCGCTCAGTACCAACATTGTTGATGCTCAGGCTGGCGCTCAGCAGAAATTGACGCCGCGCAAACGTCCTAAGCTGATTAAGGGTTCTACTGAGTCCATACTGACAGGCTGCGGTAACCTCTATGTTACGATAAATGAAGACGAAAACGGGTTGCCCTTTGAAGTGTTTAACCACATCGGGAAAGCCGGCGGGTGTGCGTCAAGTCAGTCGGAGGCGATAGGACGTCTTGTTTCACTGGCACTGCGGTGCAATATAGCTCCGGATGAGCTTATAACTCAGCTTAAAGGAATATCCTGCCATCAGCCGATATGGGCAAACGGCGGTAAAATCTCCTCCTGTGCGGATGCAATAGCTAAGGCAGTGGAAAATTACTGTAGCCACAGCGAGAATTCTACGCAGACACCCAGGAAATCTATTGTAAACATGTCTATGGGGGCATGTCCGGAGTGTGGCGGAGTGGTTGAGCACGAAAGCGGCTGTGCAGTGTGTCACGACTGCGGCTACACTAAGTGTATGTAAGGTACAGGCTCCAGTGTGTTAGCAGGGTTGACAGGGAATTTCGGCTCTGGAAAATCAACTGTTCTTGAGATGTTTAAAGCGCTTGGAGCGCTGACGGTAAGCTCCGATGAGATAGTTCACAAACTATTATCAGAAATGGACATAAAGCTCCGGGTTAGGGAGCTTCTTGGTGATGTTTTTGACAGCGCTGGTAACATTGACAAACCAAAAACCGCAGCCATCGTGTTTAATAACCCTGAATTACGCCGTGGACTTGAGGCGATAATTCTTCCTTTAGTGATAGCTGAGATAAAACGCATAGCCTCGTCAAATATAGATAAGGTGGTAGTTGCCGAAATACCGCTTCTTTTTGAGGGTAATTTTACCGGTGACGTTGATAAGATAATAACAATAATAAATGACAGGGACATAGTCGAAAAACGGCTTAAAAACAGAGGATTTAGTACGACAGACGTAAAAAGCAGGCTGTCAGCCCAATTGCCTCAAGACAGAAAAGCGGCGTTATCCGATTTCGTTATAAACAATTCCGGTAATCCTGAGGAAACCAAATCTCATGTGGCGGCTATATACAAAAAACTTAAGGGGATGTGATAGAAATAATAAAGGGTTTACGATGATTTTGCAAAAAAAAGAAATATATAATCTGATGAAGATGTTGTTAAGAAAACTGCTAATTGGTTCAAATAAAATGGACGCTATTACCCTCAAAACACACAAACAGATTAAAAGATTTTATGCTACCCTACCTAAGTCGAGAGTGTTCAAGAAATTCTTTTAAGTTAAATCGGCTGCTCTGCCGAAAAAGAAGCATTGTCTTACTCTTTTCTAATTATCTGACGAGTTCTTTCCTAATCGGGTTTTTTGGCAAGCACTTTAGCGATAGCTTTTATCCCCTCATTCATTGAGATTAAAATCGTGTCTCCCATCTAATCCGTTAACTTTTCCATAATAAAGCCCCCTAATACTTATCTGTTTACTATATATTCGGCATTCCTCCCGTACAGACCCTTAAATAGCTATCTTAAGTCCATGACATTTGTCAATAAAAAATCTTAAATACCCTCCGACAAGATCCTCTGTACAAACTCTGTATGCGTAGTGTATTATATTCATGATGAGGTAATGTTAAAGTAACTGGGGAATTCACGGCAAAAACACGTTTTGGAGGTCTGAGTGATAGCAACGAATGATTTTAGAAGGGGAACCAAGATAGAATATAAGGGGGAGCCCTATGAGGTTATAGAGTTTCAGCATGTGAAAATGGGCAGGGGCGGAGCCTTTGTAAGGGCTAAGATGAAAGGGCTTAAGAGCGGCAAGGTTATAGAGGACACATTTAACTCAGGGGATAAATTTCCTAAAGCCAATCTCGACGCAAGACAGATGCAGTATCTGTATTTTCAGGATGGTTACTACTACCTGATGGACATGGAAAGTTATGAACAATTGCCTATGACAGAGGAACAGCTTGGAGACAGCAAACTGTTTCTCAAAGAAAACATGATGGTAACAGTGCTTTTTCACAAGGAAAAACCACTTGCCGTGGATCTTCCCATCTTTGTAGAACTCGCTGTGTCTGAAACCGACCCGGGTTTTAAGGGAGATACCGCCTCAGGTGGAAATAAACCAGCTGTGCTCGAAACCGGAGCAACAATAAAGGTGCCATTTCACATTAATGAGGGTGATGTTATTAAAGTTGACACACGTTCGTTTGAGTACATAGAGAGGGTGAAATAATGGACCTGGAAAAGATAAAAGAACTGTCTGATTTTTTAAAAGAAACTGACATAACCGAGTTTTTTTATGAAGAGGACGGACTTAAGTTAAAAATACGCAGAGGGCCTTGCAGGCCGGCAGTAAGTGAAGCACCGCTGCATACGGAGGCTGCTGATACCCCGAGGGTGTCCTTGTCTGAGACAGTAGATGAGGATAAATACGTAGCTGTGAAATCTCCAATTGTTGGCACCTTCTATCGCTGTCCATCTCCCGGAGCTCCTAACTTTGTAGAGCTTGGGGATAAGGTTAAAAGCGGACAGGTGCTCTGTATCGTTGAGGCAATGAAACTCATGAATGAAATCGAAAGTGAATGTGATGGCGAAATAGTTAAAATATTCCACGAAAGCGAAACCTCGGTAGAGTATGGCGAACCGCTTTTTCAGATAAATCCGCTTTAACGCCAATGTCCGTTAGAAGGTGAGAGTGAGAAAATGTCCCTTTTGAAAAAAATACTGATTGCTAACAGAGGTGAGATAGCCATACGTGTAATTCGTGCCTGTAAGGAGTTGGGGATAAAAACTGTGGCGATTTACTCGGAAATAGAAAAAGATGCTATGCACGTCCTTTTGGCAGATGAGTCGGTGTGTGTGGGGCCGCCAAAAGCGGCAGACAGTTATCTTAACATCCCTTCTATATTAAGTGCTGCTGAGATAACCGACTCCGGTGCAATTCATCCCGGATACGGATTTCTTTCTGAAAACCCGCACTTTGCCGAGGCGTGCAAAAAATCCAGGATTACCTTCATTGGTCCCACCCCGGAAAACATCAGACTCGGTGGAAATAAGTCCCGTGCTAAACAAATCCTCCGCAAACACGGCATTCCGGTTATTCCCGGCAGTGACGGCAACATTATAGATAAAAAGAGTGCCATGGGCATCGCCAAAAAAATTGGCTATCCGGTAATAATTAAAGCCTCAGCAGGTGGTGGCGGCAGAGGTATGAGGATAGTCAGAGAGGAGTCAATGCTTGAACAGGCATTTTCAGCAGCAGAGGCAGAGTCTCTTGCTGCGTTTGGTGTTGGCGACTTATATATTGAAAAATATATAACCCTTATTCGGCATATTGAGGTTCAGATAGCAGTTGGCAGTGATGGCACCGCTATTCATCTTGGCGAGCGTGACTGTTCCGTGCAACGCCGGCACCAGAAACTCATCGAGGAATCCCCATCACCTGTTATTACGGAAAGACTCAGAGAAAAACTCGGTAAATATGCGATTAAAGCCGCTGAAGTCCTTAAATACAGAAATGTGGGAACAGTGGAGTTCATCGTTGACAGAGATGACAGCATTTACTTTATGGAAATTAACACAAGAGTGCAGGTAGAGCATCCGGTGACGGAGGCCGTAACCGGCGTGGATATAATAAAAGAGCAGATACGGCTGGCCTCAGGGCTGCCGCTAAGCATAAAACAAAAAAATATAAAGATCCATGGACACGCGATTGAGTGCCGGGTTAATGCCGAAGACCCTTACACTTTTGTGCCGTCTCCCGGTAAGATTACGTTTTTATATCTGCCTGGAGGCCCTGGCATCAGAGTTGACACATACGTCTATAGCGGTTGTACCGTGCTGCCTTACTATGACTCTTTGATTGCCAAAGTAATCTCCCACGGCACTACCCGTAAGGAGGCCGTTGATAAGATGAAGAGAGCTCTTTCAGAGTTTAAAATCGAAGGAATAAAGACAACAATTCCTTTTCATAAAACCGTTCTTACTAATCCTGATTTCCTAAGCGGTGAATTTGACACCGGATATCTTGAAAGACTAAAAGGCGGCCACATTTGATGACTTACAGAGGACTCTATCAAAGCGGTCTTTGCCTGATTATGGACAGAGGCGACCGTATTAAACCAGCCTTTGACTCAGCGGTGTCTGCTATAGGGAGCGGCGTTAAGTGGATTCAGTTGAGAGATAAGACCAGCGACAGGCTTCAGATATTTAAAACCAGCAGGGTGCTGCGAGCTCTGACATTGGCAAACGGCGTCAAACTAATTATTAACGACTACCCGGATATTGCCCTTGCGGTGGATGCTGAAGGAGTGCACATCGGGCAGGATGACATGCCGATCAAATATGTCAGAAAGGTTTTTGCTAAAAAGCGGCATATAATAATCGGAGTATCCACGCACAGCGTGGAGGAGGCTGTAAGGGCAGAGGAGGAGGGCGCTGACTACATAGGATTCGGTCCTGTGTTTCACACAACAACGAAAGATGCCGGTTCTCCAAAAGGTATTGAGATGCTTTCTAAGGTGCTAAGCCAAGTGTCAATTCCTGTTGTAGCAATAGGCGGGATTGTGCAAGAAAACGTCAAACTCGTTTTAGAGGCTGGCGCTCATGCTGTTGCTGTTGCCTCTGCTATCATGGAAAGTGAAGACATTGGAATGGCTGCTGCTGAGTTTGTTGATGCCGTTTCGAATAGAATTTCAACAAACCTGGTTACCAGATAAGATAGGTTAGTAAGCATAATATTCAATGTTTAAACAAAAAAAGGGGAGGAGGTATATTCCCTCCTCCCAAATAAGTGTATTAAAACTTACCTTAACAGTGCAAGCACGTTCTGCGGAGCCGAATTGGCCTGTGCCAGAACCGATATGCCGGCCTGTTGCAGAATCATGGACTTGGTAAGGTTTGCCGTCTCAGTAGCAAAGTCGGCATCCATTATTCTTGACCGTGCTGACTGTGTATTCTGTATTATATTGCCTAAGTTGTTAATAGCCGCATCAAGCTGGTTTGACTTAGCTCCCATGTCTGCCTTTGCAGAATTCACAGTGTTTAAAGCCTCGTCAATAACGGCGATAGTGTTTGATGCGTTCGATGAGAAGGTCACATTACCTTGAACATCGCGGATTAAATTACCCTGAGTATCGAGTTTAGCAACCTGAAACGCCGCTATACCTGTGTAAGTGATAGGGCCTGGCTGCGTTGTAGCTAACGGTGTCGTTGACATAGAAGTACTGTACGTCCAATTTGCCGGAGGCGTTGCTCCATTTCCGTCCATGAACAATTTATCTCCTACTGCCATAGTGGTACCGTTTACGACGGCAGTTCCGCTTGTACCGGTACTGGTGTGAATATCTTTTAAATACATGGTCAGCCCATCTTTGAGACCATCACTGCTGTTCTTAAATGTTTTGCCGCCTAAGGCATCTGTGTTCAGAGAAGGTATAGAGACACTTATCTGTGCATCACTTGCTGCATAGCTTGTGTTAAATTTTGCCGTAACACTCATGCCTGTCTTTGTGTTAGTGTCATAACTACCGGCAAGCAGCCGCACACCGTTAAATTTGGTCTGCTCAGAGATTCTCCCTATCTCCTCTACAAGTGAGTTTGCCTCTTTTTGCATGTAGGCGACATCGGTTGCACCGTACTGGCCACTCATTGCCTGCACGCCAAGCTCCCGGATTCTCTGAAGGTTATTGGTTATCTCATCCATTGCACCCTCAGCAGTTTGAACCATAGAGAGACCGTCGTTTGCGTTTCTTACGCCAACTGTCAAGCCTCTTGTTTGAGAATCCATTCCAGTTGCGATTGCAAGCCCTGCTGCGTCATCTGCTGCTGAGTTTACCCTCAAGCCTGACGATAATCTCGTCATTGCTGTTTGGAGCGGATTCTGGGTTTTCCTTAAATTGTTTTGTGCGTTAATTGACATTATGTTTGTGTTTATTACAAATGCCATGATAAACCTCCTTGCACCTTTTCTTAATAGCATCCAGCTATTATGTTTAGTCCGCACATCTACATACTACCGAAGCTATTTTTTACATTTTAGCCACCTCCTGATAATGAATATCCCCGCAGCAAGGCCACAGGGTCCCACTATAACGAGAAAATCTCCCCGTGGTAAAACCACGGAGAGTAGCAGGTTTCAAATTATTGGGATTCATATCCCAATCCTTTTAACATACTGTTTTCCAGTACTTCTCTTTTACCTTAACAGTGCAAGCACGTTCTGCGGGGACGAGTTAGCCTGTGACAGAACAGATATACCGGCCTGTTGCAGAATCATGGACTTGGTAAGGTTTGCCGTCTCAGTAGCAAAGTCGGCATCCATTATTCTTGACCGTGCTGACTGTGTATTCTGTATTATATTGCCTAAGTTGTTAATAGCCGCATCAAGCTGGTTTGATTTAGCTCCCATGTCTGCTCTTGCAGAATTCACAGTGTTCAAAGCCTCGTCAATAACGGCGATAGTGTTTGAAGCGTTCGATGAAAAGGTCACATGGCCTTGAACATCGCGGATTAAGTTACCCTGAGTATCGGTTTTAGCAACCTGAAACGCTGCTATTCCGGTGTAACTGATAGAACCGGGCTGCGTTGTAGCTAACGGTGTCGTTGACATAGATGTACTGTACGTCCAGTTTGGCGGAGGCGGTGCTCCAGAGTTGCCCATGAGCAATTTGTCTCCTACTGCCATCGTGGTGCCGTTGACGATAGCTGTTCCGCTTGTACCTGTACTGGTGTGAATGTCTTTTAAATACATCGTCAGCCCATCTTTGAGACCATCATTGCTGGCCTTAAATGTTTTGCCGCCTAAGGCATCCGTGTTCAGAGAGGGAATAGCGATACTTATACTTGAATCACTTGCTGCATAGCTTGTGTTAAAACTTATCTTTGTAGTAAGGCCTGACTTAGCAACAGTGTCATAATTGCCGGCAAGCAGCCGTACGCCGTTGAATTTGGTCTGCTCAGAGATTCTCCCTATCTCCTCTACAAGTGAGTTTGCCTCTTTTTGCATGTAGGCGACATCGGTTGCACCGTACTGGCCACTCATTGCCTGCACGCCAAGCTCCCGGATTCTCTGAAGGTTATTGGTTATCTCATCCATTGCACCCTCAGCAGTTTGAACCATAGAGAGACCGTCGTTTGCGTTTCTTACGCCAACTGTCAAGCCTCTTGTTTGAGAATCCATTCCAGTTGCGATTGCAAGCCCTGCTGCGTCATCTGCTGCTGAGTTTACCCTCAAGCCTGACGATAATCTCGTCATTGCTGTTTGGAGCGGATTCTGGGTTTTCCTTAAATTGTTTTGTGCGTTAATTGACATTATGTTTGTGTTTATTACAAATGCCATGATAAACCTCCTTGCACATTTTATTAATAGCGTCCGGCTATTATTTTAGTTTTCTAAAACACGTACATCCAACTACCAGTAACCTTTTTCTACACTTCAGCCACCTCCTGATATTTCAGTTTTTCAAACTATTGGGAATTAAATCCCACTCCTGTTAACCTCCGTGTTACCATATTTTTTTATTTCAACAGTGCGAGCACGTTCTGCGGGGACGAATTGGCCTGTGACAGAACCGATATGCCGGCCTGTTGCAGAATCATGGACTTGGTAAGGTTTGCCGTCTCAGTAGCAAAGTCGGCATCCATTATTCTTGACCGTGCTGACTGTGTATTCTGTATTATATTGCCTAAGTTGTTAATAGCCGCATCAAGCTGGTTTGATTTAGCTCCCATGTCTGCTCTTGCAGAATTCACAGTGTTCAAAGCCTCGTCAATAACGGCGATAGTGTTTGAAGCGTTCGATGTGAAGGTCACATGGCCTTGAACATCGCGGATTAAATTACCCTGAGTATCAAGTTTAGCAACCTGAAACGCCGCTATACCGGTATAACTGATAGCGCCAGGCTGTGTTGTAGCTAACGCTGACGTTGACATAGATGTACTGTATGTCCAGTTTGGCGGAGGCGTTGCTCCAGAGTTGCCCATGAGCAAGGTGTCTCCTACTGCCATGGTTTGACCGTTAACGATAGCTATTCCGCTTGTACTAGTAGTTGTGTGAATGTCTTTTAGATACATGGTCAGCCCATCTTTGAGCCCATCATTGCTGGCCTTAAATGTTTTGCCGCCTAAGGCATCCGTGTTCAGAGAGGGAATAGCGATACTTATACTTGAATCACTTGCTGCATAGCTTGTGTTAAAACTTATCTTTGTAGTAAGGCCTGACTTAGCAACAGTGTCATAATTGCCGGCAAGCAGCCGTACGCCGTTGAATTTGGTCTGCTCAGAGATTCTCCCTATCTCCTCTACAAGTGAGTTTGCCTCTTTTTGCATGTAGGCGACATCGGTTGCACCGTACTGGCCACTCATTGCCTGCACGCCAAGCTCCCGGATTCTCTGAAGGTTATTGGTTATCTCATCCATTGCACCCTCAGCAGTTTGAACCATAGAGAGACCGTCGTTTGCGTTTCTTACGCCAACTGTCAAGCCTCTTGTTTGAGAATCCATTCCAGTTGCGATTGCAAGCCCTGCTGCGTCATCTGCTGCTGAGTTTACCCTCAAGCCTGACGATAATCTCGTCATTGCTGTTTGGAGCGGATTCTGGGTTTTCCTTAGATTGTTTTGTGCACTGATAGACATTATGTTTGTGTTTATTACAAAAGCCATGATAAACCTCCGTGTGTCTCATATTAGTCTAATAGCATCCGGCTATTAGTTTACAAACAAACTAATTCAAACATTTTCTGATAAAGTTACGCCGCTATCGCTTAATTTATTAATCATTAATAAATTAAGGCAACATCACGGGTTATGTATCGTTTATGGTTTTGGGTAGAGGAGTTATTCTTTTTGCTGCAGTTAGTAAAGTCATGTCAACCTCCTTGTAATGTTACAATTTCTGACAGCATCCGGCTGCCGTTTTAAATCTTAAAACTCTACTTCTATACTTTTCGTTAGTTATGTTACAATACTGTATCCTTACAATATCTCACACTGCTCTAACGTACGCCTTACTACTTATTACCTTCTTGCAGCCTCTTTGCTGCTCTTAGTCAACTTATCGGCAGTATTTTATAAAAACTTAATACTGTGTGAAAAAACTGTTTCAAAACTACTATAATACTTACCAATGGTTCTGAATATTGTTGATACCTTAAGCTTAGGAGGATGGCGGCATGGTGGCTAAACGCACGGAAACAGACACAATGGGAGGCATTGAGGTTGATGCTGACAGGTTGTGGGGAGCTCAAACTGAGCGATCTCTGAGGTTTTTTTCAATAGGGACTGAGAAAATGCCTATAGAGGTAATACGCTCCTTTGGAGTTTTAAAAAAAGCGGCAGCCCTTGCTAATAGTGAGCTGGGGCAGCTTTCCACCGTTAAAGCAGATCTGATTGCTAAAGCCGCTGATGAGATCATAGAGGGCAAACTTGACAGCCATTTCCCGCTTTCCGTTTGGCAAACAGGAAGCGGCACTCAGACCAACATGAACGTTAACGAGGTAATAGCAAATCGGGCTATTGAGTTAGCGGGAGGCATTACAGGCTCCAAAAACCCGGTGCATCCCAATGATGACGTTAACAAATCCCAGTCCTCAAACGACACATTCCCAACCGCCATGCACATAGCGGCAGCCATCAGTCTGACAAGAGAGCTAATGCCGTCTGTCAAAGCTCTCAGGGACGGTTTAAAAGATAAATCAGAGGAGTTTTCCAAAATTATAAAAATCGGACGAACTCATCTTCAGGACGCAGTGCCTCTTACTTTAGGGCAGGAGTTTTCAGGATATGTGGCACAACTGGATTTTTGCATAACTGCAATAGAAAACGTTATCCCTTACATGTATGACTTAGCAATAGGGGCTACTGCGGTAGGAACCGGCCTCAATGCACACCCTGAGTTTGCAGAGCGTGCCTCCGGTTATATTTCTAAACTGACCGGATTACCATTTAAACCTTCACAAAACAAATTTGCCGCTCTCAGCTCACACGAGCCGATTGTGTCGGTCTCCGGTGCGCTTAAGACTCTGAGCGCTGCACTAATAAAAATTGCAAACGATATCAGATGGTTAGCCTCAGGACCGCGTTCAGGAATCGGCGAGCTGACCTTACCTGCTAACGAACCAGGCTCCTCAATTATGCCCGGTAAAGTCAATCCCACTCAGTGTGAGGCGCTGACTATGGTCTGTTCTCAGGTCATGGGAAACGATGTAACCATAGCGTTTTCCGGCTCTCAAGGCAATTTTGAGTTAAACGTGTATAAACCGGTGATTATATATAATCTGTTACAGAGCATAAATCTGCTTGCTGATTCATGCCGGTCTTTTAATGAAAACCTCGTATGCGGCATAAAAGCAAATGAGGACACTATAGCATCCCACGTAAGAAACTCCCTCATGCTTGTAACGGCGTTAAATCCGGTGGTGGGGTACGATAATGCCGCAAAAATCGCTAAAACCGCCCACCAGTGCAAAATTACCCTTAAAGAGGCCTGCGTCAAACTTGGGCTTTTGACTGAAGAGGAATTTGACCGGCATGTAAACCCGGAAAAGATGATTTCAAACTAAGTTTGAAATACCGTACTGATATTTTTTATTATTATTAAATGGAGGTTATTAATGAAAGTTTCGGATTTGACAGAAAATGAACTAAGAACATTGATTGGAGATGTGATTGATGAAAAATTAAGGGAATTCTCTGACCCTGACTATGGACTTCAACTAAGAGATGATTTTGTCTATGACCTTGAGACTTCATTATCTTCTAAGGAAAGAATACCGTTTGAAAAGGTGAAAAAAACACTTGGATTGATTTGATTTTATGTTATACACAGTTGACTTTACGCCACAAGCGATAGAGGATTTTACTCGTATAGATAAGGCTATTGCACAAAATATTGCAAATAAAATAGAATGGTTATCGCAAAATGCAGAGCTTATCGTGCATATCTCGCTTAAAGGGAAATTCGCTGGTAAGTATAAGCTCAGGGTAGGTAGTTGGAGAGTTATTTATTCTATTGAGTATGACTCTAATAATATTACAATATATTCAGTAAGGCATCGTCAAAATGTTTATAAAATATAAACCATGTTAAATGATTAGGTAAAAATTTTTGGAAAAGAAAGTAATTGCACATTTCTATGAAAAATTCTTACTGGGCTTAATACCGCTGGTTCTTATTTCCATAATCGGCACCATTGGGTACTGGTATATAGGAGATAAACATTATTCATTTTTAGATTGTTTCTACATGACTTTTTCAACTATAGCCACTATCGGTTTTGGCGAGATAATAGATATGTCCAATAAACCTCACGGCAGATTATTTACGATATTTTTGGCATTAGCAGGCATTGGAACAATGAGCTATTTACTTTCGAACTTTACAGCTTTTATCATAGAGGGAGACCTGAAGGAGGCATTTTGGATAAATAAGATGGAAAAGAAGATAAAACAGCTAACGGATCACTATATTATCTGTGGGGCGGAGGGTAACGGTCTTTACATTGCCGGTGAATTAAATTTAACAAAGCGGCCTTCGGTTTTAATAGATATAGATATGAAAAAAATAGATAAAGTGCTGGAGACTTGCCCTGACCAGCTCTACATACAGGGGGATGCCACAGACAACAACGTGCTGCTTCATTGCGGCATAGAGAGGGCAAAAGGACTGTTTGCCGCAGCCGGAGACGATAACGTTGACCTTGTGATATGCCTCAGTGCCAGACAGTTAAATCCCTCACTTAAAATAGTAGCCCGTTGCCGGCAGCTAAAAAACATCGCCAAAATGGAAAGAGCCGGGGCAGATGTAGTCGTATCCACACATCTTATTGGCGGCATGAGGATGTCCTCTGAGATGTTCCGGCCAGCTGTCGTCTCATTTCTTGATGTTATGCTCAGGGATAAATCCAAAAATCTCCGAATCGAGGAATTTACGCTGCCGGAGAGTTTTACCCCTAAAAAGTTATCCGATATTAATTTTAAAAAGCATCCTGATATCTTGCTCCTTGCTATTAAAAGCGCCTCTGGATGGACATATAATCCAAAGGAGGACTTTATTGTAAACCCCTCGGATACCTTTGTTTTTTTAGCTACACCGCAGCAGAGAATTGACATCCGTGAGGAACTAAGAGACCTGTAATACCAAAATTCGGTATAAGCTTAAGAAAAAAATGCCACTGTGTGAGTTAAAAATGATAGAGAAAACGTACTGTGTTGGTGAAATCACTGTAGAGGCTCTAAGGGGTGTGAATCTGACAATAGAAAAGGGGGATTTTACTGCTATAACAGGAGTTTCAGGCTCAGGAAAAACAACCCTTTTAAACATAATCGGCTGCCTAGACGTTCCCACCTCAGGCTGCTATAAGCTTAACGGCACTGACGTGTCTCACTACAACGACGACGCTCTCTCTGCCATACGTAATGAGTTAATAGGCTTTGTGTTCCAACATTTTTACCTGCTGCCCTATGTAACAGCCATAGAAAACGTGCTGTTACCAGTGCTTTATACAGAAACACCGGTGGATAATCCGAGGGAGCTGGCACTTGATGCACTTACCAGAGTGGGATTGTCCGACAGGGCGGATTTTAAACCCGGGCAGCTCTCCGGCGGCCAGCAGCAGCGGGTGGCTATAGCACGCGCCCTTATCAATTCACCGTCCCTTATAATATGTGATGAACCAACAGGTCAGCTTGACTCTAAAACCGCATCAGAGGTCATGCAAACCCTTGTTGACTTAAATGCCGCAGGAAAAACCATCCTGATGGTGACTCACGATGCTGCCGTGGCAAAAATTGCTAAAAAAGCCTTTAGCATACGAGATGGTCTAATATCCAATACCGATTCTATGTAGAGAAACTGATTAGATAAACATGAATCCAAAAACTCTGGACCTAATCAATTTGAATCTGAATCTTACAATTTTACCGGCTAATTTTGATATGTTTTTATTACCTTTAAAAGTTACCGGACTCCAGTGGTTGTTGCCGGTTATAACATCACAATCGTTCAATGAAAATCCGTCAAAAACTGGCGCCTCAAGTCTGGGTTTCAGCTCCAGCACCTCGATTTTGATTTCCCCACCGGGGTAAGAAACCGAATTAATCAGCATTTCAGAGCCCTTAAATATACACGGATATGTGTAAAATTCCCCCATTAACGAGGCCTCAATGCCTACAATGCCGTCCTCTCTGACTGTGGCAAGGTATATGGCAGGCCGTTCGGCTCGGTATTCATTATGGGCGCGGCGGGAAAAAAACACAGGATGTGCCCATTGTTTACCGTCATACGGAACCAGACCAACTCCGGCATATGTCGTAATTTTTTCCGGATTTTCCTCGTTTGAATAAAGTGCCGTTTGTGAAGGGAAAAACCACCGGTTGCCATCTCTGCTTAGCGCCAGATGCAGACTTAGCGTGTCGGTGTCTCTGTGGTAGATAGCTGGAAACATTATGTGTGCCATGTCAGCCCCGGGCCACTTATTGTAGCTGTTTGTGTATATATCGGCAGAGGGCCCCCAGTTAATCTCAGGTGTTAACACTGCCTTTGGAGGTGGAAATTTGCCAAATTGCCGGGACTCAGTTTTTCTTACTATACGTTTGCCTCCAAATCCATGACGATTCTGTGGAGACCAACCCCTTACGTACAAAACATACTTCTTTTTTTCCTTTATATAACAGGCAACTGATTGCGTATCGCTTAAGTATTCCAGTACGGGTTCATCCAGTAGTTTCCAGTGTATTCCATCTGGAGATACTGCCCCATAAAGCCAATTAAACACGTCCTTAACCTTTTTTGCCTGCCCAAGGTGCACAAGCTTATAACGTTCTGGCGCAGGTGCTGAGCTATCCTTAAACACGGTTGCACCATGAGCGCCAAGAGTGCCCCCTGTAAGCTCATCACCCCAGCCATACACTATATTGTTTGATTTGCTCCCTTTGTACTCTATAAGGCCAAGATCGGGGCGATGCCAGTGCTTGCAATCATCCGATTCCATATAACAGAGTTTATCGTTTTCCTGAATCCCTTTTTCACTGAAATCATACGTGCAATACCAAAGGCGGTACTTTCCGTTGTCAAACATAAGAGTGCTGTAAGCGCCCACTAAACCAAGCGGATCATCTGCCGCAATCGGATAATCTGAAATCTCAGGTTTTGTTATCTTAAGCTCTATCCCATACGGACTTAGCCACGGATGCGTTCCATACTTATCCTGATAGAATCTCCAAAATGGCATCCCATATCCAGCCTCAACATACCACCAGTCAAAAAACATGTTCTTGACGCCAACCCGAAACTGCATTGGAATATGTATGTCTTCAGATGCCCTGACTACCACTTAGCACTCCTTGTAAAATATCAGTAATATCATGACATTTAATATAACCTTTTTCAGGAAAAATAAGTAAGGGATTACAAGGGAATAAGTAAAGAAGAGGGCAGCGCCCTTTCCTTTACCTTTAATTTTACCTACTCACTTTGTAGCTCTATTGTAAACAGTGCTCCGTCTGCCGTGTTATTGGCGTTAAGAGAGCCTCCCATATTATCCTCTATAATCGTTTTTGATATTGAAAGTCCGATGCCTGTTCCATTTGCGCCTTTGGTTGACACGTAGGGATCAAAAATTGTCGGCAATATGTGGGCTGGGATTCCACCGGCGTTGTCCTGTATTGTTATCGTTGTCTTTGTACCATTGTCTTTAACAGTTATGTCCACTTTGCGATCTGGTGTTTGATTTGACGAAAAGGCGTCTCTTGCGTTATTAAGTAAATTAATTACTGTTTGTTTGAATTCGTTTTGATATCCAAAGGCAATTGCATGTTTATCACCGGTTATTTTTATAGCGATGTCGTTGATTTTGTATTGTTTACCAATAATATCCAGGGCGTTCCTTATTGCATACAGTGGATAGAACAATTTTTTTTCTTTTGAGGGCTTAAAAAAATCTCTGAAATCATCTATCGTTTTTGACATATACGATATCTGATTCATCCCCTCCTTTACCAAACCAGACACAAAATCCTTATATTGTTTTTCGTCCAGTCCGGTATTTTCCATCTCTTGAATTATGAGGGCTAACAAATTCAGTGGTTGTTTCCATTGGTGCGCTATTGCATTAATCAGCTCTCCCATTTGTGCTGCTCTGCTCTGCACTTCCAATAATTTTTTAGCCTTTGCCGCATCGTCTTTAAGTTTACCCCGTTCCGCCTCAATAGCCGCTATCTCGGTAAGCGTTATGATGTAGTAGGAGAGAGAAAATTTGCATGTTGTAGCAACAAACGGCCTTACTTTTCCCTCTGGCCCGTGTTCTTTAAGATATATCACGTGTTCTTTTTCTGCAGCAGTAACTATTGTTTTCGGCCACGAGATGTCTGTGTCTACATTGGAGGTCACATCGTCTATTTTCGTTACTATAGCAGACAAATCCATGCGGCTTTTTTTAAATTCATCAAGATTTTTAAATCCGAGAAATTTTAGAAAGGTTATGTTTATATATTCAATCTCATTTCCGTCCATTGTTATCATGAAGGAGGGATTTGAATCAAGGATAAAACGCATGGAATTTGTTTTTTTCTCAATCTCACGCCTTTGAAAAATTATCAGAGCTGACTTATAAATCGTTTCAAGGAGTTTATCGGGATTAGTGGGTTTGGTAGCATAGCTGTCTATTCCTATGTCAATAGACTGAATCAGATACCTAGGTTCATTGAAAGCGGTGAGAACTATAACTGGTACATTGTCGTCTATGTCTTTTATGGCCTTTGCCATGGTAAGGCCGTCCATTTTTGGCATCTGAATATCGGTAACAACAATATCCGGCCTGTGTTCTTCAAACAATTGTAACCCCTGAGCGCCGTCCTCAGCCACTTGAAGCACTCCGACGTCCATTCTAAGAATATCCGCAAGCTCCTCCCTCGTATCCGGCTGGTCCTCAACATAGAGGACAGAGACGAGTTTTAATACTTTTCTTTTGTCGTATTGTTCTGTTTTCACACTCATGCGGCCCTGCTGAACAGTTATATATTTACCAGAGGTAATTCTATCAAAAACTCAGCTCCGTAGTCAACATTATGCACCGTAAGTTTTCCGTTCATATTGTTTTCAATTATCATTTTTGACATATAAAGTCCCACACCGGTTCCTTTGCCCTGCTCTTTGGTTGTAAAGTAGGGCTCAAATATTCTGTCAATTATGTTTTCAGGGATACCGCCGCCGTTATCACTGAATTTCAGAAAAGCTTTGCTATCGTTCACTCCGACTTGTATTGAGACCAGGCCGGGATGAATGGATTTTTCGATTATAACGTCCTTTGCATTAGAAAACAAATTAAGCAGTGCCTGTGAAAACTCATTGGGATAGCCGTTTACCAATCCATTGTCTTTAACATCAAGATTTACACTTATATCGCTGTTTTTAAAGCTTGCATCAAACAATGATAACGTGTTTTGTACTGAGGCAGCCAGATAGAAGTTTTCCCTGACCTTATCTGGCTTAAAAAAGTTTCTGAAATCATCTATAGTAGTTGACATTCCCACGATAAGCTTCTGCGCTTTAGTCACTGAGGTTGACATCATTTCCTGTGTAAGGGCGTTGTCGCTGTATGCCCTGCTAAGTTTATAGAGGATAAGACTGATTACATTTATCGGCTGCCTCCACTGATGGGCAATGTTGCCAATCATTTCACCCATAGCGGCAAGACGTGACTGCTGAATGAGCATTTTTTCCTGTTCTGTGCGTTTTGCCGCCTCCTCAATAACTCTTTCCTCAAGGGTACGGTTTAAATCCTCAAGCAGTGCCGTGTTAAACCTGAGTTCATCCTCTATTCGCTTACGTTCAGTAAGTTCTTCGCTAAGTTTAACATTTATCTCGGCCAGTTCACGCGTTCTGACACTTACAAGTTCCTCGAGGTTTCGCCTGTTATACTCAAGTTCAGAGTTCCATGCCTGAATTTGCGAAAGCATTTCGTTAAGGCCATGGGCAAGCATACCAATTTCGTCATCACTTTCCACTTTTGCCCGTATTGTGTAATTTCTTTGTGCCTCCACAGTGTTCATTACGTCCAGGATGTTGTATATGGGCCCTATGATTGACTTTTGGAGCTTTGTCATAAAAAATATTGCGATTAAAAATGCAGCAGATGAAACTGAGATTCCAAAGAGAAATTTTGTCATAAGGTTTTGGTAGAGGGCTTTTATATTTGATTTGATGTAAACAGTACCAAGATAATTCTTATTGTAGGTAATTGATTGAAAAACAAGCAAAGAACCCCTTTCAAAAAAATAACCGTCCTCTCGCGGCAAAGGCGGGGACATCTTTTTCTCACTATTTTCCTTTTCGTATTGCGCAAAAACAGTTCCTTCTTTAGAGTATAGTACGGCAAGCTCAATGTTTGGCGAGTATTTTAACGTTTTCAGAATCTCAACCGCTCTTTTACTGTCAGAAAATAATATGGCTGCTGCGCTGCTTTTTGCTATCATTTTGGCCTTTAACGTCAAATCAGTGATCAAAGCCATTTTAAATGAGATGACCCCCTCAATAACTATCATCAAACCTATCATGATAACCACAACTCCTATCGAAAGAAGATTAACCTGCATTAATCTTTTTCTGATGTTTCCTTTTGTAAATGTAAGCAAGTCTTTGTCAAACATATCTAATCATCATTCATCTGCCAGCTCAAGAAGTTGCGAACTTATAGTAAGCCCGGCTTTCTTTGCTGCTTCATTATTAATTTTAAATCTGACAGTATCGTCTTTTATAACAAACTGTATGATGCCACAGTTTTTGTTAAATGATTTATGGTCTGAAATCGTTAAAACAGGCTTATTCTCAATCTGAGCCAACATTGTTGAAATATCGGCGGCATTAGCTTGCCCGATAAATAATATGTGGCAGTTGGAGATTTTATCTGTGTTATCTACAGCGATTATACTGACCTTTTTTGAAGAGTTATATTTTTCTTTTTGTAAACTAAGCTCCTTAACAAGCGGTGTATTGTCAAATACGCAAATATTTAATGTAGTAATGTCATTTGAGCCATCAGATACCGAGCTTGGCCATTCTACAAATATTGTAAAATTCAGGATAAAAGTGGCTTTTGTTTCAAGCTCTTTTTTGGGGGCAGAGAAAACCGCTTTTGGATTAAGCAATAATAAAAGAAACGATAGCGTTATTATACTTAAAGAAATTATTAAATTTCTGCTGCAATATCTTAGCATCAAAACTTGTCACTCCTGAAAGATAATGAAGAGTCTGTTAATTATAATTACCTGTATGCCCTATTTCTATGTCTTATTATAATATCCACTATAGAATTCTCGTCATCAATGGAGTAGATAACCCTCTAATCCTCAATTCGGATACGCCAAAGCTGCTAGCTTCTTTTGAGCTTAACAGAACCCTTTGGGCGTGGTTTTTTCGTCAGGATTTCTATTTTAGGAAATATTCTTGAGACAAAAGGTTCATCAAGTGCCTTAAGCTCCTTGCGGGCTGAACGGGCAAACGTAATGGAAAAGTCAGTCACACAGTTTTCCCTTCTGTATCAGCTTACTTCTTACTGCCTTAAGTGATTCCCGCGGCTGTGACTTGCGTTGAGCTGCGATCATGTTGTCGTAAAAATCCTCCCATAAATCACCATGTTTTTTGAGGTCTATCACTACTGATGTTCTATCTCCGCTGTCGTCTGTCATGTACTGTATGCCTTTCATGTCTCACCTCCTTAATGCCTAAGTATATAACAATTTTCAACGATTTGCATATGGGGAAAAACAAACACTTATGAAGAATTCTTTAAAATACTTGACAGAATTATGCTATAAGGATAATCATAAACAGATAACATAAAAGATTTGGCTGGAGGGTAAGATCGAGAGATGAAAAGGGCATTGATAACAGGTATAACGGGGCAGGATGGCTCATATCTTGCCGAGTTACTGCTTGATAAGGGATATGAGGTGTATGGTCTCATACGACGCAGCAGCACGTTTAACACCGTACGAATAGATCATCTGTATGTTGACCCGCATGAAAGTGCAGCAAGGTTTTTTCTTGAATACGGAGATTTATCTGACTCAGGGACTTTAACTAACCTTATCTATAATGTAAAACCAGATGAGATATACCATCTTGCAGCACAAAGCCATGTCAGGGTGAGTTTTGATATGCCGGAATACACTGGGGATATAACAGGGCTTGGAACTGTGAGAATTTTAGAGGCTGTCAGAAGAAGCGGTGTAGGAGCAAGGTTTTATCAGGCCTCGTCTTCTGAGATGTTTGGCTCAGCGAATCCTCCCCAGGATGAGACCACGCCATTTTGTCCACGTAGCCCTTATGCCGCTGCTAAAGTCTATGCCTATTGGATAACCGTCAACTACAGAGAAGGCTACGGAGTGTTTGCATGCAACGGGATTCTGTTTAATCACGAATCACCCAGAAGGGGCGAGACCTTTGTGACACGGAAAATAACCCGTGCTCTTGCTGCCTTGATTGCCCAAAAACAACACAAACTGTTCCTTGGAAACCTTGATGCAAGGCGCGACTGGGGTTTTGCCCCTGAGTACGTCCAATTGCAGTGGTTAATCCTTCAACAGGACTCCCCTGAGGACTATGTTATCGGTACCGGTGAGAGCCGCTCAGTTAGAGAATTTGTGATAAGTGCATTTGAATATGCCGGGATTGAGTTAGAGTGGCAAGGCACAGGCATACATGAAAAAGGGATTATAAAGTCCTGTGTTAGCACACTGCCATTTAAGGCAGGGGATGTTATAATAGAAATAGACAGCCGGTATTTCAGACCCACTGAGGTTGACTATCTGCTTGCTAATACTAAAAAATCAAGAGACAAGTTGGGGTTTGAGTCCAAAATAACATTTAACGAACTTGTTAAAATCATGGTGGATGCCGACCTTGAGGCTCATGGATTAAGCAGTCCTGGGGAGAGCCGCCAAATTCTAAAGAACAAAGGATTTAACTGGATAAGGAAATAGTCTCGTAAAGAGATAATCCGCAGATGACACAGATGGACGCAGATGAGAAAAGAAATCTGTGAAAATCTGCGCAATCTGCGGATAAAAAAAGTCTTGAAAAGTATGTTAGAATAAGTTTTTTAGAATAAGCATGATGAATAAAAATTCAAAAATATATGTAAGCGGCCACAGAGGGCTTGTGGGACGCGCCGTGATGAGGCGTTTGGAGGCTGGTGGTTACTCTAACATTGTGGTAAGGGGACGTGAGGAGCTGGATTTAAAATCTCAGGAGACGGTAAAAGAGTTTTTTATGGCCGAGAGGCCGGAATATGTAATTTTGGCAGCCGCAAAAGTCGGCGGTATAATGGCAAATAACACGTATCCCGCTGAGTTTATCTATGACAATTTGGTAATAGAGACAAACGTGGTTCACAACGCTTATTTAAGCGGCGTAAAAAAATTGCTTCTTCTGGGCAGTTCCTGTATATACCCTAAATTTGCTCCTCAGCCTATGAAAGAAGAACATCTTTTAACTGGCACTCTGGAGCCCACAAATGAGCCCTACGCTATTGCTAAAATAGCCGGCATAATCCTCTGTCAATCATATAACAGACAGTATGGCACAGGCTACATCTCAGCAATGCCAACTAATCTCTACGGACCCTATGATAACTTTGACCTTAATAATTCACACGTTCTACCCGCTATGATAAAGAAATTCCATGACAGCAAAGCCGCAATGGAAAGCGGCATGGAAAGTCCGGTTGTTCTATGGGGAACCGGCAGCCCGCACAGAGAATTTTTGCACGTTGACGACCTTGCAGATGCCCTGATCTTTTTAATGGATAACTACAATGAAAACGTAACAATAAACGTGGGTACCGGTACAGACCAAACCATAGCTGAGCTTGCAGAAATTGTGAAGGATGTTGTCGGTTTTAAGGGTGAGGTCATATGGGACACGACAAAACCCGACGGCAGTCCAAAAAAACTCCTCGATACATCCAGACTTACAAAACTTGGATGGAGCCCCAAAATAACCCTAAAAGAAGGTATCAAAAACACTTACGATTGGTTTTGTAAAAATTACGATAATAAGTAAGTGAGGAGGTAAAGAGGTAAGGGAGAGGGCACTGCCCTCTCCCGCACGGGGAAGGACAGAGTCCTTCCCCTTAACATCTATTTCTATATCTGATTAACCTGCATTTTCAACGAGCATAGCAAAGCCCATACCGCCGCCGATGCACATGCTGATAACACCGTGTTTGTAACCGTTACGTTGCATGAGGTTCATACCGGTGACCATTTGTCTTGCGCCAGTGCAGCCGATGGGGTGTCCGATAGAGATACCGCTTCCGAGCTGGTTAGGTTTATCGGTAGGGATGCCCAGTTCTTTAAGGCAGCCGAGAGCCTGTGAAGCGAAGGCCTCGTTTAGTTCCCACATATCAATGTCTTGTACTGTTAATTTATTAGCTTTAAGGAGTTTTCTGATAGCAGGGATGGGTCCCAGTCCCATGTAGGCGGGGTCAAGGCCACCTGCGGCGAATCCTTTAACCTTTACATAGGGCTTAAGGCCGAGTTCTTTTGCCTTGTCAGCTGACATCATAATAACAGCGGCGGCGCCGTCGTTAATTCCGGAGGCATTACCAGCAGTTACTGAGCCGTCTTTTTTAAAAGCAGGCTTCATTTTTCCGAGCTTTTCCATGCTGGTTTCCATAGGGCGTTCATCAGTATCAACAATCGTATCGCCTTTTCTGCCCTTTATCACAACAGGAACGATTTCTTTGGCGAATGTGCCGTCTTTGATAGCTTTCAAAGCTCTGGTGTGGCTGAGGAGGCTGAGCTCATCCTGTTCCTGACGGGTTATTCCGTAGAGGTCAACGATATTCTCAGCGGTTATTCCCATATGGTAGCCGTAAAAAATCTCAAACAGGCCATCAAACACCATGAGATCGTGTAGTTCGCCGATACCGGTCAGAGCCATACGATAGCCCCACCGTGCCTGAAGTAATGCAAACGGGACATTGCTCATGCTTTCCATACCACCGGCTACGATAACGTCTGACTCGCCTGCCATAATGGATGTTGCCCCCAGCGCTATGGCCTTTAAACCAGAGGAGCAGACCTTGTTGATAGTAAAGGCGGGGGTTTCTTTTGGTATTCCGCCTTTAATCATTGCCTGTCTGCCGGGATTTTGCCCCTGTCCGGCCTGTAGCACATTGCCTATTATCACATCGTCAATAGCTACGGGTTTAAGTGAAGAATCCCAATCCTGAACTTTCTTTTCGAGCTCTATAACGCCCTTGTCTTTTAACTTATCAGGGGCATTGCTTTTCATCTCATCGCTTACAACTGGCCTTAATCCTGTTCTTTTAAAGGCCTCTTTGATTACTAGTGCTCCCAGCTCTATCGCTGGAACATCCTTAAGTGTGCCTCCAAATGCACCAACAGGTGTTCTCACTCCACCCACTATCACCACTTCTCTCATCTTGTACTCCTCCTCATTAAAATTAATTGGTTCGTATCATACCAGTTAAATACCTCAGGGCTGCTAGTAAACTAAAATGTACACCCACCTGACATAATAGCTATTGTGTTTTTACTGTGTCAAGAGCATTTTTTATTAGTGTTTAACCAAAGCGAAAAAATTTGGATTTTAGCAAAAAGAAGGTGTACAAAAATTATAGTCAACAATGGTCAACAGACATTTTAAAAACCTTCAAGAGGATTCTCTGTAAAATGGCTAATTAATACCAACTTGAGACCGTTGCGAAATCCTCTAAAACGGAGAAGGAGTATTTTCCAATTAAGGAAATTTTTTGATTTACCTATCTTTAGTCCATTTAACGTACTCTATTTTTTATTATTTCTTCATATTTAATTTTCATATCAGGCTTAAATCTGGTCTATATTGGGTATTTTTAGGTTTTGGGCGCATCTGTCCCATTTATACTTCTGCCATTGTGAGTTGATTCATCTTTTTTAAGTTAAAAGCAAAACATAGTAAACTAAAGTGTAAAGCATTTTTCAGTAATCCTATGTAACGTACTCTGGTATATCCATAACTGCGTTTCAAAGTCCCAAACACTCGCTCCACTGATGACCTATATCTTGAAAGCAGCTTATTTCTTGATTTCTCTCGCTCTGTTAATTTGCGCCTATAACACCCTTTTGTCATTAAACCGTCTTTTATCCCTTGCTCTCGCAAATACTTCCTATTGCCTTTGCTACCATATGCATTATCTGCAAATACTCGTCTCTCATCACCTATTACCATATCTTTCAACATATGACCATCATCTACCTTCGCTTTTGTCAATGTACATTTTCTTATCAGGCCGCTAACAGGAATCTAGTTTTTTTATTAGCGGAGTTAACTACAAAGGCATTTAACATATTTATTCATGGCATAAAAAGTTCAGTAAAGGTAAAGTTATCAACATCAAAAAGCCCTTTATTGCTGATTTTCAAGGATGGGATAACAATCAGAGCCATAAAGGAAAGGAGCATAAAGGGCGCCCGCAAAGGACAACCCATTTCCTCTTTTGTCATGTCACTAATAGTGTTATACCTTTTGGCTGTCTCATAACCGTCAACATCGGTCATAATGCCTCCAAAAGGAAGCGGCAAAATGTCCTCTTTGCCGTAACACACCGCAGCTATCCCGCCACGGTTTTCTATTACTAAATTTACACCCTTACAGATGTCTGAATCACTCACTCCTACGGCAATTATGTTGTGTGAGTCATGAGCTATTGATGAGGCGATGGCACCGGTTTTTAGTCCGAAATTTTTAATAAATCCAACCGCTGGTGGTAAATCTTCATATCTGTTAACCACTGCTATTTTAAGTAAATCTCTGCTTGTGTCGGAAACTGCATACAAACCCTCAATTTTTGGCTTAACTAATTCCATCTTAGTAGTAATCTGCCCGTCTTCAACTACAATGGCCTTAATCATTCCGGGTTTAGCTGCAACTAAGAGATCCTTCTCTGGTTTTCTTTGTGTATTGAAATTATTTAACGGCTTCGCCATTACACTTTTTATCAGTGTTTTACCGTCTTTAGCTACTAGGTTTCCGTTTATATAAGTCTCAAGGATATTTAACTCCGTGAGGTTATCCACAATAATAAAGTCAGCATAATCACCCTCTCTTAAAAGCCCGACATCAAGTCCATAATGCTTAACAGGATTTAAAGAGGCAGCTCTTAGTATCTTCATTATATCTATGCCGTGTTTTATCGCCCTTTTAACCATATCATTAATGTGGCCTGTAACCAGGTCGTCTGGGTGTTTATCGTCACTACACAACATAACCGAATCCGGATGACTATGAATAAGCGATACAAGCTCATCAAAATTTCGGGCAGCCGAACCCTCCCTGATATGGATTTTCATGCCATAAGAGATTTTCTCCAACGCCTCCTCAATTGTGACACATTCGTGGTCTGTGGTTATGCCGGCATCAATGTATTTCTTGCAACTTTCACCTCTTAATCCAGGTGCATGTCCGTCTCTTGGTTTTCCATACGACTTAGCCAGATTCAGGATTGCTATGACATTAGGAGAATTGTTAATTACGCCGGGGAAATTCATCATCTCACTGAGATATTTGATATTATCTGACATCAGCAATTCCTTGATTTCATCAATCCCCAAATAACTGCCAGAAGTTTCAAACGGGGTGGCAGGAACGCATGACGGAGCTCCAAAGTAAAATTTAAACGGTACACTGCCTCCGTTTTCAATCATAAACCTCACACCCTCAACTCCGCATACGTTGGCTATCTCATGGGGGTCGGAGACTGTGGCAACAGTGCCACAAACGACTGCAAGACGGGCAAACTCAGAAGGAATCAGCATTGAGCTTTCTATATGGATGTGTGAATCTATTAAGCCGGGAACAATGTACCTGTTGAAGGGCACATGTTCCCTTTTTATTGAAACAATATGATTGTCATTTACTGTTATAGTTGCAGGATACACCGTTTCACTAAAAATATCCACAATGTTACCGGTGATTTGCAAAACAGTATGCCTCCTTCATCTACATGCTGGTATTGTCTTTCAACCGGTTAATGTCTATTGAGTGGTCTTTAATCTTTTGTTGTAAACTCTGTCTGTGTATGTTCAAAAGCCTTGCAGCCTTAGAGATATTGCCGCTTGCGGCGGTAAGAGCGTTAACGAGAAGGCTTCGTTCGTACTCCTCCATAGCACTTTTCAATGGTTTTAACTCCTCAGCATGATTTTGGTTTATATGTGTTTTACTAATAGCCAGGGGCAGGTCATTTAAGTTAATTTTATCGCCTTTAGCGATAGCTACGGCGTATTCTATGAAGTTTTCGAGTTCCCGTACATTGCCAGGAAAGCCATAACTTAAAAGAGCGTTCATTGCTTCGAAGGTTATTTCTAATCCGGATTTATTTTCGTATTTTGTGGCTGTTTTTTTCAGAAAATGCATGGCAAGAAGCGGTATATCGTCCCGTCTTTCCCTGAGGGGAGGTATGTGGATAGCAATAACGTTAA
>JADFYB010000023.1 GCA_015233245.1 Nitrospirota bacterium
CATACCAATCGCCGGTGTGGGGATTTGGCCGGGTTCTGTTTCTTGAGCATCCGGAACTTGCCGCACAACTAATTGATTTGCCTGCAACAATCGGACAGAACGAGAGTTTGTTTCTTTATAATGAGTTGTTTAATAAAGACAAAGAACAGCAGGTAGCAATGAGAAATGATAGCAGGTTTGTCTGCCGTTTAAGAAGACTCAAATCTAAAGAACTCAGCGCTGAGTCACTAAAAGATACCGAAAACAAAGCGTTAAGACTCAATGAGTACGGCAGTATGGATGCACTGGTGTTAAAGACGGCAGTACGAAAAAATCCTTCTGAAAACGAGGTAGAGATAGAGGTAAAAGCAGCAGGGCTTAATTTTCGGGATGTGCTGAACGCTCTTGGAATGCTCAGGGAATACAGCGGCAATATTGCTGCACATGATGTGGTATTTGGCTTTGAGTGTTCTGGGGTTGTCAGCCGCACAGGGAGTGCAGTAAAAGACATAAAGCCCGGAGACTCGGTTATCGCGGCTCCGGTAAACGGGACATTTTCAACCTATACGACAGTTAACAGTGATTTCGTGTCACTGATGCCTGAAAACATGAGTTACACTGAAGCTGCCACAGTGCCGCTAACCTATCTGACCGCATGGTATGGTCTCATAGTGTGCGGCGGGCTAAAGGCTGGCGAGAAGATACTGATTCATGCAGCGGCAGGTGGTGTGGGGCTTGCTGCAGTAAACATTGCAAAGATGGTTGGAGCGGATATTTATGCAACTGCAAGCCGTGGCAAGTGGGATTTTTTAAGGGCTCAGGGTGTCAGTCACATAATGGATTCACGGAGTCTTGATTTTTCGAATGAAATAATGTCTCTCACTGCTGACAACGGTGTAAACATAGTGTTAAACAGTCTTAACGGCGAATATATCCCCAAAAGTTTGAGGGTGCTTTCCAAAGGAGGGTGTTTCATTGAAATTGGCAAAATCGGCATATGGACAGAAAACGAGGTAAAACGTTATCGGCCTGATGTCTCATATCACAGCTTTGATATGGGTGAGGTATCGCAGCGTACTCCTCAGATTATAAAAGAAACGTTAAGAGCAGTCACATCGCATCTAAACTCAGGTGCGTTAAAGCCACTGGTTCATAAGGTGTTTCCGATAACCAATGCCTCCTCAGCCTATAGATACATGGCGGCAGCCAAACACATTGGCAAGGTAGTGCTTAAGATAGATAATGTTTCAGCCTCGATTATCCGTAATGACGCAACGTATATCATAACAGGCGGATTGGGCGCACTGGGTCTTGAGTTATCACAGTGGATTATGGAAAAAGGGGCGCGGTACATCGTGCTGACAGGCAGGCATGAGGCAAGTGTGGAGGCACGTGAGAGAATATCGCGGCTTGAAGCACAAGGAGTTAGCGTGAAGGTAATGTCAGCCGATGTAGCTGTCACGGAGGATGTTGAACGGCTCTTTAGAGCTATAGATACAGAGATGCCGCAGGTTCGGGGAGTGTTTCACGCCGCCGGTGTGTTAGATGACAGTGTGATAGTGAATCAGAATGTGGAGAGATTTAGAAAAGTTATGGAGCCAAAAGTAACCGGCACATGGAATCTTTATAGTATTATAGAAAACAGAGAAATTGATTTCTTTGTCCTTTTTTCCTCGGCGGCCTCTGTTTTAGGAAGCGCCGGGCAGTCCAACTACGCCGCTGCTAATGCTTTCCTTAACTCAGCGGCACATTATTTCTCAGATTGTGGCATCAGGACTATTGCAATTAATTGGGGCCTTTGGGCAAACACTGGGATGGCTGCAAAAAGACCTGAAAACACTGAGGCAATTGGCTTTAACAAAATAGAAGTAAAAGACGGACTGTCAATTTTAGAAAAACTTCTCTATGACAAGCACACAAACACGTGTGTCATAGATATAAATTGGCATACGTACTTAACACGGCTTCCTCAAGGGATAAACTCAGGGTTTTTAGAATATTTTTACCGTGAAATATCCGATGGTGCTTCACCAGAGATTTTAAATACCGGAGATGTACCTGAATCAGACATCCTTAAAGATCTTAGAGCCGCATCCGCCGAAAGCAGGGGAGAACTTCTTATCTCCTATATAAAGGGCGCAGTTAACCGGATACTTGGCTCTGATAGAGACGCTAATATTTCGATAGAAGAGCCACTAATGGATCAGGGTTTTGATTCTCTAATGACTGTGGAATTTCGTAATCTCATTTCAAAAGAGCTTAACATTGCGCTCCCTGTGGGGTTTCTCTTTAGTTATCCCACAATAAGGGCTATATCTGATAATTTGAAAAACGAGTTTTTTTCAAATGATGAATCTGCAAAGAGTAATGAAACGATAGGCATATCAGGTAAAAAGTCAGACAACCTTGATTACATTGATGATTTAGACGATGACGACCTTGAATCGTTGATAAAAAAAGAGCTGGGTTAAAACAGAAGTTCAGATATATAAATAGGCTAACATGCGGAGGCCGTCGGCGCTACTGTTTGAATTGCATAGCTGTGTGTTATGCAGATAATCTATGTGGTTTTTATTTACTTACTAAAACACTGGCTTCGTAGTTAGTCAGGGTTCTTTTGATTACCGAACTCTAATATTTTAGTTGTATTTAAGTAGTATCACTTATTACATAAAACAATATTAATTGTATGAAATGCTTAACTATTTCTATGATATTTATAGATATAAGTAGTAAATTATAATACAAATAATACAAACTATTATTACTTATATTATCTATAAATACTTTCTTGTCTTAATAATTGGGTATATTTTAGTGTTCTATAATAAATATCCATAAAATTATCATCCAATAAATAAATATATATTGACATAAAAAGCATATACTTTTATTATTAGAGATAATTTATTAATTTTAAACATTAGCGAAATGATGCTTGTAATTTATTCGGAAAATTTTGAGAACAAAAATAAAGATAGAAGAGAAAGCATTTAACAGTGAGCAATTTGAAGCATTGGTCACAATTAATGATTCTGCTGTTTTCCAAATATTTTTTGAAAATCCTATTGACACAATTATAGAACAACGTTTTAGTTGGTATTTTGAAGAATTTATGAAGGAACCATACGTACCTGATGCGTTTGTTACAACTTGCAAGACAGAGTTATTCTCATATGGAGAAAATCTGTTTAAACAGATTTTCAAAAATAACAGTTCTTTATGGTCTTATTATAGTTCTATTTTTCCTGATAACAATTATAATAATGCTCATATTGAAATAAGGGGGGAATCTTCTAAATTCCAATCCATTCTTTGGGAGGCCTTGAAAGATCCTGATTGTAATGTCCCTATGGTTTTAAATGGTGTGTCTATTTCCAGAATAGTTAATATTGACAAGTCATTTTTAGATAATTCTACGCAACCATTTATCAATTTGTTGATAGTAACAGCACGACCAAATGAAACAAATGATATAAACTACCGCACTGTTCAGAGATTGTTAGTAGATATAATCATGAAATTAAACCTTAGAATTAAGCCATATATATTGCGTCCCGGAACATATCAAAGTATGGTTAATCACCTCAATAATACTCCTAAAGGATTCTATCATATAGTCCATTTTGATCTACATGGAGGGCTATTAAACTATAGTGAAATACAAAAAGGATTTGAATCAAAGAATAATCAAAATCCTTGTTTTCAAAGAACAGGATTGCCTGAAATCGAGGGATACAAAAATGAAAGAGGATTTGTTTTTTTTGAAACTGAAGATACAGGTGTAGCAACACCTGTTGATGCTAAGGAATTGGCGAGTTTACTTGTAGATAAACAGATTCCTGTTTGTATTCTTAATGCATGTCAATCTGCAAAGGATGATAACAGGATAAGCCTTGGTTACAGCATGGCAAAAGGAGGCATGCCGTTAGTCCTTGCAATGCGATATACTGTTCATGTAAAAACAGTAGAATTATTTATGAGAAAATTCTATGAAAGCTTATTTAGTAATACCGATATAGAAACTGCAATATTAAATGGAAGAAAAGAAATTTACAATAATAAAACCCGATATGCTGAATATGGCTACACGATAGAGCTTGAGGACTGGATTTTACCTATAATTTACAAAACAAAAGAAGTTAATTTTAATGTTAGAGAACTCACATCTGTTGAAACTAAAGAATTACTTCAAAGGGATATATTAAATAAAGAATATATTAGACCCAAATATGGTTTTTGCGGAAGGGACCTTGAAATATTAAGAATTGAAAAACTTTTAATTAAACACAAAACTGTTTTGCTTAGAGGAACAAGAGGTGTTGGTAAAACAACACTGCTAAAGCATTTTGTATGGTGGTGGCAAATTACAGGTTTTGTAAATAAGGCCTTCTATTTTACATATAACAATAACTTATCAGAGTTTTTGTGCAATTTTGCCGAAAAAGCATTTCAAGGCGATATTTATAATAATTTTCTGAAAGCAAACATAAAAGAACAAAAGCTTATAGTTATAGATTATTTAAATATTAATAAGACTATATTAATTTTTGATAATTTCTTAAATACAAAAACTAACAATAACCTGACTTCTGATAATGGAAATCTTAATGATTTTATTTCAGAAATTACCGGAGATGTATATTTTCTTTATAGCACATACAATGATGAAAAATGGTTGCAAAGACTAAACTTTAAAGATGTTATACACAATCTTAAAGGATTCGATAATAATACAACATATGAGTATATTCGGGTGGTTTTAAATAGTAAGAATATAAGCCTGGATTCGCTGATTTTAAGTGACTATCATTTTCAGCGGTTATTAAGGGTTTTAGCTGGTAACCCAATTATGTTAGAAGCTGTATTTAAAGACTTTAAAAATGTATCATATAGAGCTTTATTAGAAGATTTCTATTTGGGCAAACTTAATTTAACCTTTGAAAATGAATCCGGCAAAAATATAAATATTGTAGATTATATAGATATATCATATAATACCCTTTCAAAGGATGTACAGGAGTTTTTGTTATGTCTGACACCTTTTGACAATCATATAAATGTACACAGAAGTTTTATCGGAATTTATTTGGATAGTTTACAACAAAGTAAATATTTCGATGAGTTTATTTTTAATAAATTTGAAAGCATATATACTGAATGTCTTAGCAGGGGTTTTATTGAGACGACCATGGAACTAAGCGATATTTTATTTTACTGTTCACTTAATCCAATATTTTCTTTTTATTTGAGAAATAGGTTTATTGAAACCATTTACGACAAATACTGTGTCGTTCTAAATAAAGCATTTATAGAGTATTATAAATATATGTCATATCATTTTCATGATGCCATGCATAAAGCGGACGCAAAAAATGAAAATGTATTATGGATATTGTTTGAATATGAATACCTTAATATACTTAAAGCCATCGATATATTTATTGACAACAGAGAAAGCATTTTGCCGTTATTTGGCTTGCTTGACGATTATTTGGAGAAACATCGAAATTATAATGAGCGGCTTCAAGTTACGAATATTGTTTTAAAAAAATTGGAATTGAATATAAATAATGGGGCTTTAGCAAAAGATTTTATTGCGATAAGAGATACAATAATTAATTTATATATTTCAATTGGAAGGCATAAAGATGCAAAAATAGAATTATCAAATAATTTAGATTTCCTTACAAAGAGTGATTTTCTTACAAAAAATCAAGACAATAATTTTATCTCAGAAGCTTTGGTTACTATTTATACTAAATTAGGGGGAGAATCAATTAATTTAGTAGAATATGACGAAAGTATTAGATATTTTGATAAAGCAACTGAAATTTGCAAACAGATGAATTACAAAAGCTCTTTAGCGAGTGTTTATATGAATAAGGGGGTTTTGTATAAAGAATTAAAAAAATATGAAGAGTGTATTGATTGCTATAAAAAAGCTATAACTATCTATAGAGAATTAGGAGAGAAAAACAACTTAGCATTTGCTTTAGAAAACCTGGGAACAATTATGAGTGAGATTAAGCTCTTTGATGATGCGCACGATAATTATATCGAAGCAAAGAAGTTATATGTTGAAGTAAATGATAGAAACTCCGAACAGGAATTATATTCCAATATGGGAATACTGTTTCTTAATAAAAATGAATATGACAAAAGTATTTCACGTTTAAAAAAAGCAATTAAAATTTACTTGTTATCGGGCAATCTAAGTAACTTAGCATTAACCTATCAAGCTTTGGGTAAAAACATATCAGATTCAGGGAGTCCTGAGGAAAGTATTGGTTACTTCGAGAAAGCCGTCCAAATATTCTTAGAGCTTAAGGACGATTACAGAGTTGCTAAAAATTATTTCAATTTAGGTACAACCTATGACATTTTAAAGTATTTTTCTCAAAGTTTATACTATTATAAAGAAGCAATTAAACATATAGATGATAAAGATATATACTTTAATGCAATGATTTGTCAAAATATGAGTACAGCATATTTTAAGTTGCATAATTATGAAAAGAGCATTGAATATTCTAATAAAGCTTTAGAAATATATTTTGCTTTTGATGATAAATATAAAATAATTGAGGTTTATATTAATTTGGGGAAATTTTCTATTAGAGAAAAAAAGTATTATGACTGTAAAGAATATTTCAAAAAAGCATTTTTATTACTACTTGAAAATTTATATAAAGATATTACTAATAAAACAGATCACATTGATAGTAGTTATAAACAATATTATGACTCAGTTATTATAAATATACTATTATTTTCATATCTATCTAAAGATAATTCAATATATAAAGAACTCTCACGCAATATTAAGGGGATGAGTGAAAATGAAGTGAAGGATTTCATTATATCAAATTCTCTGCTTATTAGAACGAATGTGACAGATGATATTTATAAAGATCCTAAAATAGTTGAAATAGTTGATGATTTAGGAATTTCGATTGATGAATTTAAATGCGCTATTGAAAACATAAGGAGGGACAATGGATAAGTATACTTTAAGTGCAGATGATGTGTATAATGAGTCATTAAAAAATTATTTTTTGCAGAATAATATGCATTTTATATCAAATTTACAGGATGGACTTCGTATTGTTTTTGGAATTAACCGTGATTTTAATAAAGTGAAAATCTTATTTAAAGAGGCATGCAAGTATGATTGCGATTATAAAGATAAAGGAGCAATTTCAAGTGAAATGCAGCTGAAAATCCTGTTGATAATTCTCGGTGCAGTATCATTTGCATCAGCTTTAGATAAATCCATTTGTGAAACCATATTTGAAAAAGGAATAAAATGTGGGCAATATTTCATAGCTGCAAGTAACACATCATTTGATGTAAGAATCACTTTTTTCCAGATTCTTTATCAATCTATATCGATGTATGAAAAAACTTTAGGAAACATCGATAAAACTCTCAAAAATTTGGATTTAGGAAAAAAGCACGGCAATGAGTTGATTACAAAAATGGAGTCTGGTGCAGGTTGTCGGGTGAGATTATTGAGAATGTATTATGCAACACATAAACTTTGTCTTGATGAGGCTCTTTATCTGAAAGCGTTGGAGCTATGTAATGAAGTTTTTGATTATATAAATAGTTACTCAAAGTTTAACAAGGCAACATCAAACGATGAGGTGGATATTATTTCACACATAAAGGAGAGTAAAGCCTTCTTAGATAAAATGCCGAATGAAGCGAGAACAACTCCTCTTAAATTAGCTTTTTTTGTATCAGGGATTGGTTTTTTATATGGTAGTGAAACTATTGAAAAAAATTATGATAAAGCTTTATATTTCTTTAAAAAGGCTTCTGATTTAAATAATGTGGATGCCGATTTCTTTTTAGGAATCATGTATGAAGAGGGTCATGGAGTCGGTAAAGATTTAAGCATTGCAAAGGATTACTATAAAAGGGCTGCAGAAGGTAACAATATTGAAGCTCAATATTATTTATCCAGATTGATTCTCTCCGGAGATTATTGCAAAACGCAAGAGGATGTACTTGAAGCTTTTTATTGGTTGGTTTTATCGAGTTTGCATAAAAATAAAAACGCCACGGAGTATTTAAATAAGTTAAGACGAATCGACAAATCAATTGAAGAGGGATTACAAGAGATAAAACAAAGAATCTGTGAATCAAACCCTGAGCTATTAGTTGAGGAAAATATTCCTGAAAAAAAGGTTTCTTTTATGACTGCCATTAGAAATAAATTATGTAAATACATCTGATAAATGTTTACATAATTATTCTTAGGATATATAAAATCATATAAAAGCAGGAGATTAATTATGGGTTTTTTTGGTCTTTGCAGACAAGATGAAATTCTTGATATATTGAGAAATACTTATAAAGCTGAAGTTTTGAAAATACCTGAGGAACGTGTAAAGCCTTTTTGCGTAATAGCCAGAAAAAATAATAACTTTAATTTTTGGGGGGAATTATCACATTTGGTTAATAATGGGACACAAATACGCGCAACAAACTTTGAAAGTTCTTTAATGGCTGAGCTTTCTGGAAAACAATCAAGTAAATTAAAGACAAGTATCGGTTTTCAAATTATTGATTCTTTTTTACAAGGGTTCGGGGTTCCCTCTCCAGATATTAAGAGTAAAATTAATAATGTTTCTTTGTTGTCATTTAGCTTCAAAGATGTAAAGCGTATGTATATAACTCCCGCAAAAATGGGACAGATTCTAATAAAACATGAAATTAACGTAAGGAATTCTGCATCAATGATTTTCTTTCCACCTCATAGTTACGAATTTTTAGTGATCGATTCAATTATAATTTGCAATAATTTTTCTATACATATTAAAAAATCCACAGATTATAAAGGTAAGATAGATTTTGGTGCAATTAAAGAAATGCTTAAATGTACTGATATGCACATAGAAATTAATAAAGCATCAGACATATCTATAACTTTTAAGAGCAATAAATATCTAACATTTTCATTTACAGTCGTAAAATTCATTCTTGAAACAAACGGGAAGATTTCAATAATTTTACCTGATAATAAAACTATTAAAAAAATAGATTTTAGTACATATCGTTCCTATTCTAAATTAAGCACTCTAAACTATGGTCGAGATATTTCTTTAGCAGATTTAGAAGATGATTTTATATGTCCTCAGAATGTTCTTATAACAGATGAGCCGGGATTTATTTCATGGGATAATAATTAAATTAATGCGTAAAATAGGATTGTTTCCTATAGGTCGCTAAAACTGCACAGCATAAGGGTAAAACTCATAAAAACATATCCCCCATCATAATCTCTCTGATTTTAATCCCGTCTCTGATTGAAAAATCAGTGGCTGCGTAGCACACATAACGGCTGTCTATAAAAACCTCTGTGAGATACCATTTGTAGCCATAGAGTGTTGCCACATCCGGCGTATTTGTTTTTACATCCGATAGCGGAATAGAAAGCCCTCTGCCCTCTGCCTTAATGACACTTTCTTTCATAGTCCAATACTTGTAAAAACTCGTGTAACTGCTGTCTGAGACTATCTCTGCCCACTGACAGTCATCCATATATTTCTCAAAGCCATCTGTTTCAATGGCTCTTATCAACTCAATGTCTATTCCTGCCTGTCCCTCATCGGTTATGATACAGACGACACAGCCATCGGTGTGAGATATATTAAAATCAATTCCGGAGTCTTTGAAAAATGGCCGTCCCCAGTCATTTATCAATATGTCATGGAGTGTCAACTTGTAGTCTTTAAAGAATTTATCAATACCTGAAGCAAGCAGCAGTCTGCCATAGAGAGCCGCCTCTCTGTCTTGCCACCGCAGGAATTTGCGAATATTTTGTCTGTCCTTTTCAGGTAACAAGTTCATATATAACTCAAAAAGCGCTGCAGGAAGTTGTGTGTTGAAACGGATGTATTGTATAACATTCATATTTTAGATTTAACATAAACACATTATTATGAAATAAGCGTATCGGTAATTATTCTCCCTATTTCCGGTAAATGGTCATAGATAAAAAAGTGGGAGCCGGGAAATTGTAATAATTTTATCTTGTGAACTGTCTCATCCTGCCACCTTAGGACGTCTCTGTAACTTATCTCCTCATTGAGCCCTCTCATTACCGTCATTGGCAGATTAATAGGAGCCGATGGTTCATAGTCATAGGTCTCTACAGCTTTAAAATCAGCCCGTATTATTGGTTCAAACAACTCCATAAGTTCATCATTTTGTAGTACTTCATCCGGACAGCCGTCATATTTTCTAAGGAGTGATATAAAGTCATCCTTTGGGAGTTTGTGGCGGTCACGTCTGCGGTTTTCTATAGAGGGCGCCTCACAGCCGCTTATAAATAAGTGTTCTGGAAGCGGTTTGTTTTCCTGCGTCAGCTTCTTTACCAGCAGATAGGCTAACCATCCCCCCATGCTGTGCCCCCAGAAGGCGTACCTGCCGTTTATTTTGTCCTTCATCTGAATGAACAGCCCATCTGCCATATCGTAAATGTTTGTCTGTAATGGTGTGCCGTATTTTCGTCCGCGTCCCTGAAGTTCAAGCGGAGATATTTCTATAAAATCACCAATATGAGCCTGGACATCTCTGTAAGAGTATGAACTGCCGCCCGCAAATGGTAAACAAAACAAGGTAAACATATTTGCAGTTCCAGTAATCAGCAGCAATCCTTTTTTTTTCTTTTGTCTGAGGCAAAAAACAGGATTATTCCTATAAATGGTGAAAAAAGAAGAGAAGCAAAGAAATATCCCCAAAATCCAAGCTTTCTGTTAGCTCCAAACATAGCTATAATCAGACTTCCCAATACGTATAAGATTATATACTCAATCATTTTTGTACCTCCTTGTGTATCTCTTGTAAGTGTTCATCAAAAAACTTTTTTATGTCTTTATATGTTTCATCTTTATCGTAATTAAGCAAAGTAAACTCACCATTGTGCAATTTCTCAAAGTAAATCCTCTTATCACCTATATCACCATTTTCTTTCATGTCATAGTAACCTAAAACACTTTCCCATCCCTCAATAAATCTGATGTTTGATGCGACTACCTCAGGTTTTGTTGTGCCGCCTTTAGTAAAAGCATAAATTATAAGCTCTACATCGTCATATCCGAGAGCTGCCATTTCATGCGGCTGCCTTTTATATTTTGCCTCAAAGCGTCTTATAAACTCTCTTGTTATTGTATTGTTGTCTTCATGATTAAATTCGGTTGAAGTCACGACACCCTCTGCGGCTTTTCCTGCAATTGTCCAAAGCAGAGGTGAGTGAATGCCGTTTCCTCCTACAAAAGGCTCTGTTAATCCCATCTCCCTTGCTTGCTGTATAAATACAGCCGCATCAGGAGCTGTTCCTGCAATGAATACTGCATCGAATTTGCCCTGTCCTTTTATATTTTCGATAATATACCTGTAATCAGTGTGGCCCTTATAATAAGCAAATCCTTTTTCCACATTAAGCCCGAAATCTGTGGCATACGTCTGAAAAGAGATTGCCAACCCTGTGCCATAGGCTGAGTTGTCGTCAACTACTACGACGTCTTTATACCCCATGTCGTACATATATTTAGCCAGCCACAAAGCGCTATATCCATCCGAGGTTCTATTTCTGAACACGTATCCAAAACCATGTCTGGTAAGGAGTGGATTTGTCGCCCTTGGTGTTATAAAAACAATACCATTATATTCATACACAACTGATGCGGCAATCGCAACATCTGTGTTCAAATGGCCAATAACAGCTATTACGTCTTCATTATTTGCAAATTCACGCGCTATTTCTATAGCGTTGTCCGGTTTACCATTGTCTTCTCTTTCTATGTACCTCATTTTTCTACCCTTAAAGCCGCCCTTTGCATTGAACTCTTCTACGGCCAATTTAATGCCATCCATCATGTCATCGGTTTGTGTAGATGATTTGACAACTCCAATAACTATATTCCCGCTTAGTTTTTCAGCTTTTACGCCCCTTTTATCTGTTTTTTCAAAATAAGTCTTGCATGAATTAAGCAATGATATAAAAATTAAAACTGTAATTAAAGCAAATGTTCTCTTCAAACCTGCTGACCCTTATTTCCCTGTATCCAAAAGGACAGGTAAGCCGGTCTTGCCGCCCCCTATGACTATAATCTTTGAATTTGGGGATGTTGACAACTCTTTGGTAGCAGCTATACCCTCATATCTTAGTATGTTTTCATTTAAAGTAGCGGTTATCGTTTCGTTATAGACTTTTATACCCTCGGCCTCTATCTTCTTTCTGAAGGCTTCTTTTTTCTCTATATCTACCTTGTAATCATATGCGAGATCCATCTGCTCTTGTTCCATTTTTTGTAAGATGGCTTTTTGTATCGTCTCTGGCAGTGTGACCTTTGTTATCATAACGCTGTCTATCTGAACGAACCTGCGTGATACCTGCCTGAGACTCTGATTTACTATTGTTTGAATCGCTGCATTTTTGTTTGAATAAACATCATCAGCGTCATAATTACCTACTACGGCACGCAAGGCGGCCTCCACCTCAGGTTTTACTATTGTGTTCGCATAATCAGTTCCGACTGCCTGATGCAGCACTCCTAACACCTGATATTCCGGACGGTATCTGATAACAACATCCAGATGTATTGTTAACCCTTGTTTGGTTATTGCATCCACGTTGTGCTGCAGAGTTTGATATCTAACGTTATACACAGTCATGGAATCCCAGGGAAATATCAAGTGTATTCCCTCTCCGTAAACCTTATCTACTATCGTACCGCCGTAAAACCTCTTATACAGCACTCCTGCCTCTCCGGAGTTTACAGAGATCACTATCCGCTGCCAAAGAAATGCAAGTAACAGCGCTATCAGTATCAGAGTTACTAACATCTGCGGGATGTGTTCATGAATGTTATCTATGAAACAGTTTATGCGTTTTTTTAGTTTACTTGTTATGCCCATGATGTCTGTCCTCAGTTATTTTCCCGTAATCCATTTTAAGCACCCGGTCAGCGACATAAAAATACTTGTCATCATGAGTGGCTGCAATAATCGTTTTACCCTCACTTTGCATTTTCCTTAATATATTGTCGTAAAAGTACTTTCTGAAATGCGGGTCCTGGTCTGCCGCTACCTCATCCAGCACATAAACCGCTCTGTTTTCCATTAAGGATTCAATCAGGGCCAGTCTTTTGCGTTGTCCGGTGGAGAGTTTTATATCAGTAAACTTACCCTCAACATATGAGGTTTTATCAACCAGTTCCATCATATTGATAAGCTCGTTTAGTTTTATCTCGTCAACCTCATCTATCCCATAAAGCCTGTCAAAAACATGGGACTCAGTGAAGATAACAGCAATCAGGTCTCTGTAATAGGCGTAATTTGTCATATTAACCGCTATATCATCTACCATAATAGTTCCCGACTGAGGATAATACAGCCCGGTCAATATTTTAAGCAGTGTGGTTTTGCCGGAACCGTTTCCACCAACTATGAATACGATTTCACCCCGTTTGATAGTCAGGTCTATGGGCCCTACGGTGAAAGATTGCTTTGCTGGCGTCTCAGGATATGTAAATGTAACTCTTTTGAGAGTTATTGCGTCAAATGTTTCTTTACTTCTTAGGATTGCATCAGGGGCTGTGTGTTTCATATCGTCGGAGTCCTCAAGAAGTTTTTCGAGTGTTTCAAAGCGCTCAAGCGACATGTTTGCCTTTAGTATAAGCGGTATGGCCTCTACTACGTTACCTAGTGGGCCTATTATAAAAAGTATCACAGCGGTTATCTGTCCTACCACCTTCACCGTTACTGACGAGGTCTGAGGCAGCACAAAGACGATAGAGCCAAGTAGTATGTAGAAAAATATCTGAATAAATATGTAGTTGGCTATCACTCTGTTCTCTGTGCCTATCTGTAGCTCTTTAGTGGAACGAGATATTTTTTCAAGATAATTTCGTAGCAGATCCTCGCTTTTTTTCACATTCATCTTGATTTCCTTAAAACCCTCAAGGATATGATTCATAGTGTCAAAATACTCGCCCTCTTTATTGGCCGCAGCTCGAAGTCCTTCACTTATTTTTTTTTGGTTTAGAATATAGATTAAAACTGCGCTGCCTATCATGGCTATAGAAAACCAGAAGGCTGTCATAGACAGTATGGCTATATAAATAAAGCAGAAAACAAGCATTACTATCTGGGAGATTCCGTTGACCATTTTTCTTGATGCCTCATAGACTATTTCCGTATTTTCAGCCATTGTGGTATATATTTGTGTTTTACCGATTGTCTCCAGAGACATGAGAGATGTACGCCTGATTTTATCAGAAATACGCATATTGGCTCGATACATGGCTGTGCGTACTGTTGTGGCAGTTTCATAGAGTGAATATTTTTTTGTAACTACATACAGTAAAATGCAAAGTGAAAACATTAGAAGGGATCTGAAATTAAGCTCTGAAAAGTCCTGAGCTACGTTGTTTATGATTACCACCACCATTGCATTGGCAGAACCTGCCAGTGTGGACATCACAATGACCCTGGTGCTTCTGAGGTCAGTTTCAGCAGTTAAGAAATCTAAAAGTCTCATATCTTAGTATTTACTCCGCTATAGAATGTACGGTGTTTACAAACGTATGATGGCAGTCCGGTCTTTTAACACTTATGATTATACAAGCTGTTATAACAAAAATACAATACGCTTTTAATCAATGCCATACTTTTTAAGTCTGTGTCTGAATTGCCGAAACGATATGTTTAGCACTTTTGCCGCCTCTGTTTTATTTCCTGCGGCTGTTTCAAGCGCTTTTTTAAGATACAGTTTTTCTGTTTCCATCAATATGTCATCAAGAAACACCCCGTCAGGTGGAAACTCTACCGATATGAGCTGCTCTCTGAGTTCCAGTGGAAGCTCCTCTGCAGTTATTATCTCTTTCTCTGAAAATGTAAGCACTCTGTCTATGATGTTTTCAAGTTCTCTGACGTTGCCAGGCCATGAGTATTTCATCAGGGCATCAATGGCGTCATTTGAAAACCTTCTGTTGGTTATATTGTTCTTCTCTAAAAAGTAGTCTAATAGTATTGGGATGTCGTCTCTTCTGTTTCTTAAAGGTGGAATGTGAATTGGAATAACGTTTAACCTGTAGTATAGATCTGTTCTGAATCGCCCTGTAGCAGACTCATCTTTTAGGATTTTATTAGTTGCCGATATTACTCTAACATCGGTCTTTAGGTCTTTAGTGCCGCCAATTCTTCTGTACGTACCATCCTCAAGCACTCTGAGCAGTTTCGCTTGCAGCGCAAGTGGCATATCACCTATCTCATCCAAAAACATGGTGCCGCTGTTTGCCACTTCAAAAAGACCCTCTTTGTTTGAGGATGCGCCTGTAAAAGATCCCTTCATATGCCCAAACAGCTCACTCTCTAAAAGCCCCTCCGGCAAGGCTGCACAGTTTATAGCAACAAAATCTTTATCTGCCCGTTTGCTTAATTTATGTATGGCATGGGCAAGCAGCTCCTTGCCACAACCGGTTTCACCGGTCAACAACACGTTTGAATTGCTCTCTGCCACCCTGGGCACTGCCATAAGAAGATCCCTCATACATTTGCTTTTGCCTATTATATTTTCAAAGCGGTAAGAGTTGTCCAGTTGCTCCTTCAAATTTTTAACTTCTCTGCTAAGATGCCGTTTTTCGAGCGCTTTTTTTATTATTAAACGTATTTCATCTATTTTAAATGGTTTATTTACGTAATCGTAAGCCCCGGCCTTCATTGCCTCAATAGCGTCCTCTGTGGTGCCAAAGGCTGTTATCATTATCACGATTGTCTCAGGACTTTGTTCTTTCACCTCCCTTAGAACCTCAAAGCCGGTTTGCACAGGCATTTTAATATCTGTCAGCACTATGTCAAAGATGTCTTTTTTTACAGCCTCAAGCCCCTCCCTGCCGTCATACGCTGAAACAACCTCATACCCCTCTCCCTCTAAAAGCATCCTCAGAATTTCATTCATACTCTTTTCGTCTTCCACTATAAGGATTTTTCCATACTCCATTTCTATCCGCCTCCGGGTAAAAAGATGTCAAACGTAGTTCCTTTTTGGGGAAAACTAACCACCTTTATTTTCCCCGAATGCTCCTCTATTATCCTATAGACTATGGCAAGCCCTAAACCGGAGCCCCCTCTTTTGGTGGTATAAAAGGGATAAAATATCTTCTTTAAAACATCACTATCAATACCCGTACCGGTATCGCTGAATGTTATTTTAACAAAATCGCCAAGACGTTTAACCGAAATACTGAGACCTCCGCCCTCTGTCAACGATTGCAAGGCATTTATACCAAGATTCAAAAACACCTGCTTAATTTTATCCTCATCACAATGAATCATTAGCGAACTCTCCGGTTCGTCATAGTTAATGCTTATATGCCTGCCGCCCTCAGCATAGGTTATCACAGAGGTACGGAGCATGTCCACACTCTCTCGCAGCACCCTGTTTAAGTAAACCGAGGTTAGATTGGGAGGTTTTGGGCTTGAGTATATAAGAAAATCAGTTATAATTTTGTTGAGTCTGTCCATTTCCTTAATTGCAATGTCCATGATGCGGGTTGTACGCTCTGGTTTTAGTGTGCCGGAAAGACTGTCCTCCCGAAGCATCTCTATTGAAGTCCTGAGCGCAGCAAGTGGGTTTCTTATCTCATGGGCAATGTTTGCGGAAAGCTCTCCTATGGCTGCTAATTTCTCCTTTTCCTTCATATCCCTCTGTAGCTCAGTTATTCTGGTCTGGTCCTCAAAGGCTGTAACAAATCCCAGCAGTTGCCCTGAGTTGTTTGTATGGGTTGAGATTTTCATTTCTATAATCTTTTCACTATCATCTGTATAATCCGTAATAGTGCCTTTAAAAATTCCGGTATCCATTTGAACAGGTACAAATTTAAATATGTCATACAGGGTCCTATCGGTTGCCGTTTCTCTTGAGATGCCTGTTATCTTTTCAGCAGGCCTGTTAAAAAGCATAATTTTACCGTCCTTATCTGTGTAAATCAAGCCAGCCGGTATATTTTCTATCACCTCCTGATGAAATGAATAGAGGTCTTGAAAATTACTCTCAGCTTGTTTAAGTGTGCTTGAGGTTTTTTCGAGCCTGATAAGGAGATGGCGGCTTAAATAGGCTGTTAGAAAAAGAGCCGTCATGTTTGCAAATATGTTGTAAAAGAAATCCTGGCCAATCAGTGTAACAGAATATGGAACTTTTAATATCCGATAAAATTGCAAAACGATGACAGTACCGTAACCGATTGAATTTAATGAGGCCATTATCATAATTGGGGCACGGCCAAGTGTGACACCTGCAGAAATAACATTTACAAGCAGCAGAAAGGAAAACCAGCTGTCTATTCCACCTGTTATGATAATCAGAAAAAAAATAATAAAGGAATCAAAAACAATCTGAAAATAAGTAAATAAATGAAACCTGCCGGTGGTTTTAGGATCTGGTGTTTTCTGCAGTCTTTTGAGTACAAGCAGGTAAAGAATCGTAAGGATGAATATAAACACAGCCAGATTGGAAAGCAAATCAGGGTATGGAAAAACGGCAAACTTTCCGCCATAGAGAAAAAACGATGCAAGTAAAAGATATGTAATGCCAACTCTGAGAAGAATCAGAGCACGGATTTTTCTTATTTCAACAAACAAGTTTACTTAATCAGAGTGACCATCTTAAAGATGGGCAAGTACATTGCAACTACAGTGAACCCAACAGTTCCGCCCAGAAAAACTATCATGAGAGGTTCCATGAGTGCTGTCAGATTTGAAACGGTGTTGTCAACCTCTTCGTCGTAAAAGTCAGCTATTTTATTTAGCATAGCATCCAGCGCTCCGGTAGACTCTCCTATTGCAATCATGCTGGTTACCATAGGTGGAAAAACCCCTGCTTTGCCAAGCGGATCTGATAAAGCCAAGCCCTCCGTTACTGCACTTTTTACCTCGTAAATTGTTCTTTCCACGACTTTATTACCTGAGGTTCTCGCGGTGTTTTCAAGTCCCTCAAGGATTGGCACTCCGCTAGAGATTAGTGTGCCAAGGGTCCTCGTAAATTTAGCAACAGCCACCTTTCTTATAAGAATACCAAATATGGGCATTTTTAGGAATATCTTATCGGTTATGTACTTACCGTTGTCTGTACTTCGAATTTGCTTATAGACAAACACCGTTGCTACAACAACCACAACAATCATAAGACCGCCCCAGCCGGCTATAAAACCGCTGAGAGCTATGATTACCCTTGTGGGAGCCGGCAGCGTGCCGCCCAATGAGGCAAACATCTTAGCAAACGTCGGTACCACAAATACCATTATAACGCCTATACATATGACCGCTATTGAAATGATAACTATAGGGTAAGTCATGGCCCCTTTTACTTTCTTTTTAAGTCTCATGGACTTCTCAATGTAGTCGGCAAGCCTCTGAAGCACCGTATCCAAAATACCGCCGGCCTCACCTGCCTGAACCATATTGGCGTAGAGTTCGTTAAACACTTTCGGATATTTTTTCAGTGCATCGGAAAACGTAGAGCCGCCCTCGACCTCTAATTTCATCTCATATATGATGTTCTTAAATGTGGGGTTTTCCGATTGCTCAGACAATATGTCAAGTGACTGAACAAGTGGGAGACCGGCATCGATCATTGTTGAAAACTGGCGTGTAAACACCACCAGGTCTTTATCTGATACAGAACCACCGATGGAAAACCCCTTTTTCTTTAGCTGCCCTGTCGTTTTTTGCCCTGCCATACGTTTCCCTCCATAAACAAAATACGAACAATGTGGTATTTTATACTAAAACCAAAAAAAAATTCTTGTACTTGTTTAATTTTATGTTGTTTAAGGTTTTTTTAAAGCTTTTAAATAGACTATACAGTCATCACAGTTGTCGCCGTTTTCCTTAATGCATCTTTTTTTACTCAACTCCCAACAGGACATGGATTTATTGACATAGGCTGAACACATGCTTTTCTTTTTTTCCGGACAGTTAGTTATCTCCCAGCATGGAGCGTAGTCAAGGAGGAGTTTTAATCCCTCGATACTTATCTTTCTGTTGTGAATCAAATCTCTTATGCACTGGAGCCACTTTACATCGTTTTCCGAGTAGTATCTGTTTTTATTTCTCCGTGTCGGCTTGATTAGTCCGTGCTTTTCATATAATCTCAGTGTTTGGTCAGTTATGCCTACCAACTCGGCTGCCACTCCTATTGCATAAAGCGGCATGTCGTTTCTGTGCACAACCAACCCCTTTTTCGTATCTGGTGTTTTCATACCTTTCCCTTCATGCGCCTGTAGTAATGTATTTAGTAATTGCCGCTATCAACATCTGTACTAATAGTATCTTAATTAAAATTAAAAAATCAAGAATTTTTTTGCTTTGTTTAAGCAAAATAAAAATAACCACATGGTTTGAACCGCCTTTATTTGACATTTACAATTGAAAATGCTATAATGTTATTTAGTGGTAAGAGTGATGTTATGTGCTCTTTATTTAATTTAACGAGTGGGCTTAACCCACTTTTTTGTTTTTTTATGATGGAAATGCAGAAGAAATTAAGAAACCTCGTAGAGGAGGTAGCACTGAGAAACGGTGTGGATATAGTCGGGGTTGAGGTAAAGGGCCGCGGCAGCCGTACGCTTTTGAGATTGACGTTGGATAAGGAGGGCGGAGTTACTCTGAGTGACTGTGAGAGGGTTAGCCGTGAAGTAGCTGTGATGCTTGACGTAGAGGACATATTTCCAGAGTCATATACACTTGAGGTAACCTCTCCCGGCATAGACAGGCCGCTTAAGGGCAGGACAGATTTCTTAAAGAATATCGGAAAACTTCTCAATGTGGTAACATCAGAAAAGATAAGTAATGAGAGTTTTTTCAGGGGACGCCTCCAGAGCGTCGAGGAGGATTCGATAACCCTTACGGTTGATAAGAGAATTGTGGCAATCCCCATTGACAACGTATCAAGAGCTAAAGTGGAGATAGAGATAAGATGAGCAAAGAAATCCGGTACGTAATAGAGCAGATAAGCAATGAAAAGGGGATATCGAGGGATCACTTGAGAGCCACAATAGAGGCGGCGATGTTGACTGCGGTTAAGAGGAAATTCGTAAGGAATGAAAACATAGGACTGACTATAAGTCCGGAAAGCTATGAACTCAGAGTATTTAAGGTAAAAACTGTAGTAAATAATGTTGTTGACCCACATATTGAAATAACAATTCCGGATGCTCTTCTGCTTAATAAAAATGCAAAAATAGGTGATGAAATACAAGACCCTATTGATATAAAGGACTTTGGACGTATTGCAGCTCAAACAGCCAAACAGGTGATAATGCAAAAAGTGCGCGAGGCTGAAAGGGACGTAATTTATGATAAATTCATAGGGAAGGTGCACACAATTGCCTCAGGTGTGGTGCAAAGAAAAGAAAAAGGGATGTACTTTATAAACATTGGGAAAGTGGAGGCTGTGCTGCCGATAAGGGATACGTTGCCCAGAGAATATCTTAAGTCGGGAGATACTATAAGGGCGTATATTGCGGCTGTTAATCCCTCTTCAAAGGGGCCTCAGATAGTGTTGTCGAGGGCTTCTGCGGAATTTGTATCGGAGCTTTTTAAGATGGAGGTTCCTGAGATTAACGACGGGATAGTTACAATAAAAGACCTGGTCAGAGAGCCAGGGGAGAGAACAAAATTAGCCGTGTTTTCCAGTGATCATTCGATAGACCCCGTAGGGGCATGTGTTGGGATGAAAGGAACCCGTGTGCAGGCTATAGTGAGAGAATTACGTGGAGAACGTATTGACATTATCCACTGGACCACTGATATTAGGGTCTATATAGCCAAGGCGTTGACGCCTGCCGAGGTGGATAAAATCGGCATTAATGAAGAGGATAAAACAGCTATGGTAGTTGTTGATGATACACAGCTTTCTCTGGCTATCGGCAAAAAAGGGCAAAACGTAAAGCTTGCCATGAAACTTACCGGTTGGGATATAGATATTATAAGTGAGACTCGATACTCAAAGATGCGTCTGGACGGCACAGATAAGGACTTTGACGATATTATACTGGAACAGAGGCAAGGCAGCTAAGTCGAGGGTAGGGGGGTGTGAATTGTGGAGTGACCTTAAAGAAGATTTGGCGCGTGGGATAGAAAAAATTAAGTGGGTCTCCGTGTTTGTTTCCGACAGATTGAAAACAGATATCGCATTATTTAAACTCCTTGAAAAAATAACAGAGCTTGAAAGGTCAAAGACTTTACTGTATGCTGAGATAGGTGAGAAGGTATATGAATTGAGTGCCGTAAATCCGCCTAATGTTTATACCCATCCGGAGATTTCAAAGAATCTGTGGGATGTTACAGAACTTGACAACAAGATTGAGGAATTAAAAAAGCAGGCCTCAGCAGTCAGCACACCAGAGGGGTAGGGTGTTTCCTTATATAGTGGTTTTGACCTTCGGGCTTGTTGTTGGCTCATTCCTAAATGTCTGTATTTACAGACTGCCGCTGGAAAAATCTATTGTGAGTCCGCCCTCATCGTGCCCGCACTGTCACACCCGTATTTTACCGTGGGATAACATCCCAGTGTTAAGTTATTTGATACTGCTTGGCAAATGCAGACATTGCAAGGAAAAAATCTCAATACGATACCCATTAGTTGAACTACTGAACGGGCTTTTGTATGTGCTTACGTTTTATAAATTCCACCTGACCCCGTATTCAATATTTTATATGGTATTTGTATCGTCACTGATTGTGATAATCTTTATTGATTTTGACCACATGATTATCCCAGATGTTATAACAATCCCTGGCGCCATAGCAGGTCTCATCGCCAGCGCTTTCATACTGCCCGATGTATTTAACACAAGCCAGAAACTCGGTATTGTAAACTCAATAATTGGATTGGCTGTTGGATTTGGGGTTTTTTATACGATAGCTTTTTTGGGTGAAAAAATCTTGAAAAAAGAGGCTATGGGCGGCGGTGACATCAAGATGATGGCTATGACCGGCGCTGTCTTAGGCTGGAAAGCCGTACTTATGGCAATGTTTGCCGGTAGCTTTATCGGCTCAATCTATGGCATCTCGGTGATGATTGTAAAGGGCAAGAATTGGCAGTCAAGGATTCCCTTTGGCCCCTTTTTAGCAATCGGTACGCTTCTTAGCCTGTATTTTGGACGGGAATTGCTGTTTTTATATTTACACGCAGGAAGGCGGTAGGGAGGAGATGCAAGTATTAAGGGAAAGGACTCTGTCCTTTCCCTTAGACCCTATCCTGCACGGGGAATGATTCCCCGTGACCCCCGGTTCTTTGATTGCGATTGTGTAGTTTAGTTTCATGTTTTGTTGGTGTGCTTGTGGGTAGAGAATTTTTCAACCGGCGTTCCGCCGCTTAAAAAGTTTCAATGAGAGCTCCGCCCTCAAAACAGATGAACAGATGAAAAGATTTATTAGTATAATCTCTCAGTGTTAGCTAATCTTTAGAATTCTGTAGCCTTAATGGTTATCTTGCAAGTGGCCTCTTAAATTACCATCTTTATCATAAGTGATCGCGACGAGGTAATCCACAGGCATTCCATAGTGTGTCAAAAGTTGGCGTCAAAAGTTTTTCCAATTCAGTTTTTTCTAAAACCGTCGAATAGTCATCAATTAAAATGTCTTGAAACATAAGCATGTCTTTGTCTATAGGTTTCGGTGTCTCTGTATAATTATTGTCAATTTTTAAAAGAACACCTTTTACATCCAACAATGTGATTACAACAATCATAGGACATTGCATATTTATTTTTTTGAGAAAAGTTACGTACTTCAAAACAGCATCAATAATTATGTTTTTAAAAGCACTATAAGGTATAAATATTTCTTCTTTTTCTTTATAGATTATGTCAGATTCAACTGATTCTATACACCCGGTTCTGAATAGCTGGCAATAGCTTGAGGTATCAATACTGGAGTGAGCTAGAAAGGCATCGTTGTTGGAATCATGAGTTAGTTGTAGGGTCAAGCTGATTGTCTGTCATACATGTTCCTTTTATAAACCAATGAATTTTTTTCATATAGGTAAAACCATCTTGTATATTATTTTAAAACCATAAGGATTGTCAATAATTACTCAGTGATATTTATATAAAAATAGACGCTTTTGTCAGACCGAGTAAGTAACGAAATGGAATCGGGCATCCATGCCTAAACAATAAGATTTGTACTATTATGTCTGATTGCACTGGTATATATAGAACGGTAATACGTATAAATCTTTTAATCTGCTCGTCTGTTGTGCGGGCAGAGCGCGCATTAAAACTTTTTAAGCGGCGGAACGCCGGTTAAAAAATTCTTTACTAACAAGCAAACCAACTCAACATTAGATTAAACCACCCAATCGCAGCAAAAAAACTTAGGGTCAAGGGAGCTGGCTCCCTTGTGGGAGAGGGTTTTTAAGGGAGAGGGCAAAGCCCTTTCCCTTAATACTACTTATCCATCAGTTTGAGAAATTCCTCATAGGTTATGATTTTAATGTTAAGTATTTTTGCTTTGTCAAATTTGCTACCGGGTTTGTCACCGGCTATCACGTACGATGTCTCTTTGGATACAGCAGAGGCCACTTTGCCTCCGTTTTCTGAGATTAATGCCTCAAGCCGTTTACGCTCAACCGGCAGAGTTCCGGTGATTACAACCTTTAAACCATCCAGTGGCAATTTAGCGCCAAAAAGCCCGGGCTGTACGTCCTCGCTTGAGACGTTTGATTTATAGTCGGGATTGCTTAGCTGAACGCCTTTATTTAAAATCTCTTTTATTGCTTGTATGTTTTTTTCGTCATTAAAAAATTCTGCAATGCTCTTAGCTATGATGTCGCCAAGACCTTCTGTCTCAACAAGTTCTTCATGTTTTATGTGATACAATTTATCTATGCTTTTGTAACGGACAGCGAGAACCTTTGAAACAAACTCCCCGGCATGTCTTAACCCAAGAGCGTAGAGAAATCGTGCAAGGGTCGCATTTTTACTGTTTTCTATGGATATAAATAAATTATCCACAGATTTTTCGGCAAACCCGGGAAGTCCGTATATTTTAAAAGCCTCTAATTTATAAATATCTGTGATTGACTTAATCAGCCCTTTTTCATAAAACATCTCGATTGTTTTCTTACCAAGTCCCTCAATATTCATAGCAGCCCGTGACACGTAGTGCTTAAGGCGACCGATGGCCTGAGCGCTGCAATTTAGCCCGATACATCTGTAAGCTGAGGCTTCTGTGGTTTCGTCTGAGGCGCTCTCTTTGACCACATCGGAGCCGCACACAGGACAGGCAGAAGGAGCTGGAAACTCAGCGCCTCGTTCGATGCTGTCACGATATAAGACCTCAACAACGTGCGGTATCACATCCCCTGCCCGTTCCACAATGACCGTGTCTCCCGGGCGGATGTCCTTTCGCCTTATTTCGTCCCAATTGTGCAGAGTTGAACGGGATACGGTAACCCCTCCTATTGAAACAGGACTAAGGATGGCAATTGGTGTTAGCGTTCCTGTGCGTCCCACACTAACAGTGATTTCCCGTATTTTTGTTACCCCTCGGTGTGCCTGATACTTAAAGGCAATTGCCCAGCGCGGCTCTTTTGTCCGTGCCCCCAAAATCTCTCTGAGTTGAAAGTCATTTACCTTTATCACAGCCCCGTCAATGTCAAAGGGCAACGATTCACGGATTTTCCCAATATTTTTAACGACACCCAGAGCTTTTTCGATGTTTGGCACTACTTCAAAAATATGCGGTGTTGGAAACTTGTTATCTCTGAGCCAACTTACAAGCCCATCCTGTGTGTTGAATGGTATTGTAGAAACAAATCCAAATCCATAGCACGCTATTTGAACCTTTCTTTGTGCCGTAATGTTGGGATCCAGCTGTCTTATTGCGCCTGCTGCGGCGTTACGAGGGTTGGCAAATGGCTGGTCTCCTTGAGCTGTCCTGAGTTGGTTTACTTTGATAAAATCATCACGTTTCATAAAGATTTCACCCCGGATTTCTATTTCCTCCGGCACACTGCTGATGGGAATTTTAAGAGGAATCGCCTTTATGGTTTTTATGTTTTGTGTTACGTCCTCACCTGTGAAACCATCTCCTCTGGTTGAGCCCCTTACAAGTGTTCCCCGTTCATAACTTAATTCCACGGCAAGTCCATCGTACTTTACCTCCACGCTGTAGCAGATGTCAGAAGGTGTATCCAGCAGTTTCTTAACACGCCGGTCAAACTCAAGGGCCTCTTCAAATGAAAACGTATCGTCAAGGGAGAGCATAGGGACTTTGTGATGGGCTTTTTCAAATTTATCCAGAGGTTTGCCGCCTACTCGTTCTGTTGGAGAATCGTTTGGTACATAACCGTATTTTGTTTGAAGCTCCTTGAGTCTGCCGTACATCAGGTCATATTGAGCATCGGTAATCTCAGGGGCATCCAGCACATAGTACTTGTAAGAGTGGTAATTAAGCTCCTTTACGAGCGCCTCTATCTCAGCTTTTGCATCTGTCATGTGTGACTCATAATACCAATTCGTTTTCAAAAAGGTAAATTAATAAAAGGAATAAACCCCACTTTATTAGCCTTGAAAACAAAATTACTCCACTGCTTTTGCATGTCTGGACGTGTTCACTCGATAACTCTTTGTGAATATGGGGTCACTGGAATCATTCACTGTGCAGGAGGGTCCGGGAGAGGGCAACGCCCTCTCCTTTAAGATCCTCCTTATTAATTAACTAACTGCTACTTTTTGTACTTCTTTAAGCCAGAAGAGTCTTGAGCCGTTAACAATGTGAGCGTTAACAAGCTCCTCAATTTCTAAAGAAACAGCATGTAAATCGGTGCGTTTTTCAAATGGTGCGGCTTTCACTTTTATTGTTTCTTTTGCCAGTGATTCTATCTCGGAGGCAGTTATTGATATATCTTTTCCGGTGGCTTTGGCAATCTCAGTGAATATTGCTGCGACAGGTTTTGCCTGACCGAGGGGTTCAACCGTTTTTACAAGTGTTTTAAAACGTCCCTGATAATCCACAATTGTGCCGTCTGTCTCAAGGTATGCCGCCATTGGAAGCACAATGTCAGCCTCCTTATATACGTCTGTCATGTTTGTAACAATAGCTGCCCAAAAGTCTGCTTTAGGTCTTCCGGGTAAGGGCCCATGTCCAACTGTCAGGAGTGATGAAACTTTTCCTTCAACCATGTCTTTACACTTCAAATCTTTACTTTGAAGCCCCATCAGTGTCACACCTTTGGAGTTTGCCTCGTAGGAAACGGAAACCGCTGTGCCTTTAAAAAGCGCAAGATTTGCAGCAGCCTGATACAGTTGAGGGGTTGCTATAACGACTGGTGATTGCGCATTTTTAAATAATTCTGCAGCTTTCGTTATATCCTCAGATACAGTTGCTCCCACTACGTCTAAACCAGCAGGCAAGGCAAGTCCGGCATCTGAGATTGCTTTTGCCAGTGATTTTAACAATGACGCCTCATCACCACTAAGTACCACATCGGCAATCTCGGCGATTTTTGCGTCCTCTGAGTTAATTACCACAAGTTTTGCTTTTCTGTCCGCTTTTGTTCTGATAAGCGCATCTATTGAGGGCAAGAATCGTGTCCATTGGTTAGGATTAAGTCCTACTACTATCATTAAATCGGCGTTTTCGACATCTACTGCATCGCCTATGAGAGAGGCTTTATCGCTATAAGAAGCCACTGAGGCAACTAAGTGCTCAACCCCTGCTGCTTCATAATAGCCTTTAATAGCCAAAGCATCCTCATTGGTAATCGAGGATACCGTTAAAATTCCGGCACCTGCTCCTTTTATTTTTTCAGAGACTATTTTTGTAGCATCTGCCCATGTTGTCTCCTGAAGTGTCCCGTTAACTTTTTTAAGCGGATTCAACACTCTGGTTTCGGCGTTAAGAGAATCAAAACCGTATCTGCCAAGGGCACAGATAAAGTGCTCAGCCAAAGCGTCATTGCCACCTGCACACACCTTTGCCACATCACCCTTATGCGTGCTGACCTTTATGTCACAAGCGCCTGCACAATACAGACAAACCGATTCGGTTTTTTCGTACTGCCACTCACGTCCCTTTCGCCACCTGTCGGCCTCTACTATGGCATTAACCGGACAGACGTCCAGACATGAGCCGCAAAACGTACAACCTGAATCCTGAAGTGGTTTATCAGCAGCGGTTGTTACTTTTGAGCCAACCCCTCTTCCGTAAAATTCCAATACGGATGTCCCCTGCTCCTTACATACCCTCACGCATCTGCCGCAAAGAATACAGTAATCGGGGTCTCTTTTAATAAATGGATTTTTGTCGTCTATCGGGAATCCGAACTTCTTTCTGCTAAAGGATGATTCCTTTATCTCAAACTCGTAGGCATAATTTTGTAACTCGCACACACCGGCCTTTGTACAGGTCATACAATCAAGAGGGTGCATTGAAAGAATAAGGTCAACTACAAACTTACGCGACTCCTTTAATTTCTCACTATCTGTTACAACATCCATGCCGTCTTTGGTTTTCAAGATACAGGCGGTCATCGCACGGCCATTAACCTCAACAAGACACATCCTACAGGCCCCTATACCCTTCATGCCCTTAAGGTAACAGAAGTTGGGAATATGCACCCCAACACTCTCTGCAGCATCTATGAGACTAACTCCATCCGGTACTTTGTGTTCCGTACCGTTTATCTTTATTGTTATCAGATTAGCCATTAAAAAATCCCTCCATCTCT
>JADFYB010000189.1:0-3390 GCA_015233245.1 Nitrospirota bacterium
CTTAACAGGCCTTTCTCTGCTAATCGTAAGTGGCAGCAAAGCTTCATTTAACGATATCCGGAAGAGATTTGAACAATTCGGAGGAAAAGCTTTTGTAGCAACGGAGCCGGATGCTGCCCTTTATATGTCAATGAAGGAGCGTATTGACATAGTGCTGGCTGATTCAAAAACGCTTGGGAGTAACGTATCTGTTTTTATAGAAAAATGTAAGTCAACAAATCCTGCCGCTATAATTTATCTGACAATTGATAACTTACGGGGTGCTGCCTCATCTGTGCTGCCGCAAGGAGTTGAGGATTATCTGCATAACAATATAACCGGAATCAGGTTTGCGCAAATGACGGAGATGAGATTTGGCAGGGGGCAGCAAGGGGAAAGCAGCTCGCTGACACTGATGGATCCTCTGGTGTCGCGTTTAAGGCCGTATTTTCAGTTTCACTCAGAGGCCATGCGCCGGGCGCTTGTCAATCTGCCAGCTATCGCCCGTTCAGAGCAAACCGTGCTGATTTCCGGTGAAACAGGCACAGGCAAAGAGATGACAGCCCGCTCGATACATGTACTAAGCAAACGCTCATCGGGCCCGTTTGTAGCCGTTAACTGCGGAGCTATTCCGGAAACCCTGATAGAGGGTGAACTGTTTGGGCATGAGAAAGGGGCCTTTACCGGTGCTTTTCGTACACGAAAGGGTAAGTTTGAGGCTGCAGCAAACGGCACCCTGTTTCTTGATGAAATCGGCGATATGCCTTTAGCGCTTCAGAGAAGACTGCTCAGGGTTTTAGAAGAGGGGCATATTTACAGAGTAGGCGCTGAATCCCCCGTCTCAATAAACGCAAGAGTGATTGCTGCTACCGGCAGAGATTTAAAGCAATCAGTACAAAACGGACTTTTCAGAGAAGACCTCTACTACAGACTTAACATTCTGCCGATACATCTGCCGCCTCTCAGAGAGCGCATTGAAGACATCCCATATCTTGCGATATATTTTCTGGGGCGTGCCATGACAGAACAAGGGATCCCACCCCCCTATCCAGCCCTTTCCCCTGCCACTATTGATGTGCTTGAAAAGTATCCGTGGCGGGGTAATGTCAGAGAACTCAGAAACGTTATGACTCGTGTGGCAACTCTTATCCCAGGCGGAATTGAACAAGTGCTACCCATTCACATAATCCCTCACCTTGAAGATAACCTCATAAAATCGGCTTTATCACTACACCCGGAACAATCTGGCAGTAACGGAGTATTTATCCCTGTCGGCACACCGCTGTCTGAAGCTCATGATATGATAATTGCTGAAACTCTCCGTCACACAGGCGGTAACCGTACAAAAGCCGCCGAATTGCTAAAAATCGGACTCCGTACTCTCAGAAGGCGGCTAAACTGTCCTGAACGATAATCTTTACAAAAACTCTGTGCAGTTGTAGAATATTAATAAGGTTATAGAATGGCAAATAAACAGAATATTAAAAAAAAATTAAAACCAGGAGATATTTTGCTTCTGTTGCTATACGTTGATGACTGTTCATCTATAAGAGGGCGAACAAGGCTTCAAAAAATGGTTTTTGTTTTTGAAGAGGAAATTTTGAAGCAAAATGGTTTTGACAAACTACTATCCCAAAATCACCAACAGTCCTTGTTTGACTTTAAACCTCATTATTATGGACCTTTTTCTGAGAAAGTTTTGACAAATATGGAATTTTTTGTAAACGTTGGCATGGTTGAAGCTAAATGTGATATTCAAGACGGAGATTTTGAAGAAGCTCTTGCCGGTATAGATGATCAACAAATCCTAATGGATGATCTTAGGGAATTACCTGATGGGCTTGAAGATGATGAGGCATACGGAATTGAAGATGAATTTTGCATAGAACCTGAGTATTTTCTAAGTGAGACTGGGAAGAAATATGTTAATGAGAAGCTCATTGTTTTTATCAGTGGAGAGCAGAAAAATGCCTTAACTATCCTAAAAAAGAATTTTAATAAAATTTCTTTAAACAATATTCTAAGATATGTTTATACTAAATATCCAAATATGTCGGAAGAATCATTAATTAAGGATACTGTGTTAGAGAAGCCATGGCAATTCTAGAAAAAGAGCTTATAACCAGTTTTAAAGCGATATTTAATGGAAAAGATAATATGCATGAGGAGGTTGCTTTTGGTAATCGCTGCATTGATATGGTTCTGGTTAGAGATTCTGTAATAACAACAATCGAATTTAAAATAAATAACTGGCGTAAAGCATTAACTCAAATAGAAGACCATTTATTAGTTGCTGATTTCTCCTATTTATGTATGCCGAAAAAAAGAATTTCAGAGGAGCTATTAACAATTCTAAGAAAAAATGGAATTGGCTTATGGCATTATGACTTTGAGGTTAATGAATTAATTGAAGTAGTAAAACCTGATAAAGCCTCATACCAATTTGAATTCTATAAAAACGCTATGTTGGAAAAGCTATCCAAAAGGTCGAATTAGATCATGAAGGAGTCTCACTTTCTCAGATATGGGACATCTTCTGAACAAAAATATATGGCCAGTTATCAACACACTTATGATGGAATAGCAATAAATGGGAATATGTTAGCCCATATTTCAAAGAGCATATCTCTTTTTGTCCACAAGGATATAGGAAAAGAATTTTTTATAGACCCAATGACTCATTCTTTTCAACATGAAACAGAAAAAATATCATCAGCTTCAGGTCGGATAAAGTCGTCTATCAAAAAACTTATAGAAATTTATGGAAATCCGTTAAAATTAATATTGGATGAGTTCCGTCCAATTACTGCAACCGATTTTAACACTAACAATATTCCTAAATTTGTAGCCACCGTGCTGGGATTCCAAAAAGACCATATAAGACGAAGCTTAGATGAGGAATATAGTGATTATATCGACTATTTAGAAATTTCCAAAGAGCCTATCTTTCTAATTGCACCTTACTTTTATATGCAATCAGATAGAACATTTGATGATTGGTTTAGCTTAAACAGTAGAATGATTAACGAAAGTATAAAATTAAAGGCAGAATATAAAAAGGATATTTTTGCTGAACTCGTTATTGATAAAAAACTACTATGTGACGAGGATAAGATAAATAAAATACTTAAAACCTATTCTGATTCAAAGATAGATGGTTTACTATACTGGATCAATGGCTTTGATGAGACTCAGGCAACTGTAGATGAGCTATCGGCAGTCAAAGATTTTGTTGTAAAATACAAACGTAGTAATCCAAATAAAAAAATTATTTCTCTTTACGGTGGTTATTTTTCTGAATTGTTAATGGGGATATCTAACGCACTTGATGGTGTTGTTCACGGTTTAGAGTATGGCGAATCACGAGAGGTAGTTCCTGTAGGTGGTGGTATTCCAATATCAAAATATTAT
>JADFYB010000189.1:3474-5724 GCA_015233245.1 Nitrospirota bacterium
ATTAGTTCTCAAAATTGATACCCCTGTTAAATTTCATAAACAGATTTGCGATTTCAAGAAATGTAAAGAAACAATCGTAAAAGATGTTCTTCCTGATTTTAACAGATATTTTAAGGCTAAACCTAAAATTATTAAGTTTAAAAAAACAGGAAACACAAGAGAAATAGATTATCCTGAGAGAGAAAGTAAAGAGCTTTGCTTATTTCACTATCTGGAGGTTAAAAATAAGGAATTTAAATATATAAAAGAGCATGGAATATCAGACATAGCTAATGAGTTAACCAAAGTGCATGAAAAGTACAAAGAGCATTTAAACGAAATGGAGATAGGGCATTTAGAGCGTTGGGCAAAAGTTCTTAGTGATGGCTAAAAAAACAGTTTTTATTCTTGGGGCGGGTTTTTCATATGATGCTGGAATTCCACTTCAGGCGGCACTTTTAAAGGAAGCATTAACCATTACTCCACCTGTATTTACATATAATAACCCTGAAGCAATTTCCTTTATGGAGTATCAGAAAAAATTAAAGGATTTTATCAATAACTTGTTTGGTTCATTAGATAATGTAGCTTTAGAAGATATTTTTACAATACTTGATAAAAGTGTTATAGGAAAAGAACGATTTAAAGAATATTCGTGGAAAGAACTCTATGAGTACAGAGGTTATTTAGTAAATCTAATCCTTCAGGTACTTACGATAAAACTAAAAGATATTACTAATTCATCAGAAAAACCGTATAAAAAATTTGCAGAAAAAGTAATTGAAATAAGGGAAAAAGCAGGGCAGAAAACAGACTCACTTGGAATTATTTCATTAAATTGGGACACATTACTTGAGTTATCTCTTAATAAAGCTCTTACTGATTCTAAAGATAAGAAATGCCGTATTGATTATTGTGCCTATACTCATCACAGAGACAACACTGAAGTCTCTCATATCAATTTAAAATCTTTGGGTTTTTATAATATTAAAGTGTTGAAATTGCACGGCTCCTTAAACTGGCTTTATTGTAGTAATTGCGGACGATTGTATGTAGATGATGGAAATATTGGTATTGAAAAAATAGAATGTAATTACTGCAAATCTTATACGGAAAAATTATATGAAGAGCCTCTTATAATTACCCCAACAATGATAAAAGAACTGCATAATCTTCATATTAAAAATATTTGGCAAAATGCCTTTATAGAAATACAAGAGGCGACTGATATTTATTTTATAGGATATTCACTTCCTTACGCCGATTTCGAGTTTAAGTATATTTTGAAAAAAGCTATTGATAAAAAAAGCAAAATAACTGTTGTTCTGAGTAAAAATGACGAAACAAACGGAACCAACAAAAGATATCAAGAGTTCCTTGGTAATAGTGTGAAACTATATAATGGCGGATTCTCTGACTGGATAAGTAATAATAATATTTAGAGCTTTAGGGGAGGGGTGAGGCACCCCCGCCGTTATGGGCAGCGCCTTCCCCTTACTTATTCCTTTATCTCTCAAACTTAACATCTTCAGTAACAATCGTAAACTTATACCCGCCTACAGTTGCAGTGATACGGTTCGGGTACCATACACCCCCAAGCCACTTTACATCTCCATAGGCAATGTGCAGAATGCCGCCTCTGGGTAAGTATATAAATTGTTCAATTGGCATCAGAGATTCACTATCTAAAACCATTTGTTGGCGGGGTTGTTTGATTTTAAGGTATCTGCCCTCTGTTGTGATATTATTTACGTTATTAATCCACCAGAACAGTCCGTTTTTAATACATAGCGAGATGAGTTGCTCCTCTTCGGGTTTTAACTTCGGCTGACTGTAAAACACTCCGCCACGCTCCCGGAACTCGCCAACCGGTATGCCAAGCGTATAGAGCTTAACTTCATACTCGTTTGGAGAGAGTTTCATAGAGGCCATCCCGGACATGTACGCATCGTGCATCTGCATGGAAATGTCGGCAGTACCCTTTATCTGACGGATTGCTCTCAGCCGGCTGATAAATTCATCGAATGATATTTTTTCGTAATTCTCTTGTACTGGAACATACTGAGTACATGAAAACAACATGACAGTTAAGATGACAAAAATAAGTGATTTAATAATTGATAGCGGCTTCAATTGCCTCCTCTATGTTTTTAACCCCGGTGATTTTAATGTCCGGCTTAAAAGTAAGCCGCTGCAAGGTGGAATCAGGAATAATCGCCTCCTTAAAGCCAATTTTTGTGCCCTCCTTTATTCGTCCCTCAGCCTGTGACA
>JADFYB010000190.1 GCA_015233245.1 Nitrospirota bacterium
ACGGTACAATATGCTTGGGTTTGAAAGTCCGGAGGGCTATGATACGTCCCTTATCACGTTTGTTCAATACTATCAATAAAATAAGGCTGAGATTAGCTATAAGAGGCTGTCTCAGCCTCACTTATTATCTTATATAAAGTGAAAAACGCTTTTCTAATCTCCGCAATACAAAGTGGAGCAGGTAAAACTACGGTTTCACTTGCTCTCATGGCGCTATTTAAACATCACGGCATGAAGGTTGCACCCTTTAAGGCAGGCCCTGACTTCATTGACCCCGGTCTTCACAGAGCCGTTACAGGCCATCACTCAAGGAATCTGGACAGGTGGATGTGCGGGGATACTTTTGTACAGGCTGTGTTTAATAAGTATACTGCTCTTTCCGATGTATCACTAGTGGAAGGGGTGATGGGGCTTTTTGACGGCAAAGAGAGGTCATCAGCAAACCTTGCAAAATTTTTAGGCATACCGGTTATTATCGTACTGGATTGCAAGGGGATGGCTGAGACCGTATCTGCCGTTTTAACGGGTATAGAGACATTTGACAAGGGTGTGGCTATTGCCGGAGTGATTTTAAACAGGGTTGGAGGTAGCACACATTTTGAAAGACTAAAAGCTGCGATAGAAAGCAGTTGTAAGTCAGAAGTGTTTGGGTTTATTGCTGCAAGCGCTGACATAAAAATGCCTGAACGTCATTTGGGGCTTTTTACGGCAGAAGATTCAATTATTGGTTCGGATTTCATTAACAATCTTGTATCATTAGTAAAAGACACTGTGGATATAGATAAGATTTTGGTAAAAACCAGAGTTGAAACCGTGCCGCCAATCATATGTGAAAATAAGGAATTATTACAGCACAACCGTAAGCTGCGCCTTGCAGTGGCACGCGACACAGCATTTTGTTTTTACTATGAAGACAATCTTGAGCTTTTGCGTTCATTTGGGATAGAGACGGTGTTTTTTAGTCCGATAAGCGACAAGGAGCTGCCGGAGGGAACCTGCGGGATTTATTTCGGCGGCGGGTATCCTGAGCTTTACAGTGAAGCACTTTACAAAAACGAATACCTTAGAACACAGATACGGGAGTTTTCTGAAAGCGGAGGGGTTGTGTATGCCGAATGCGGCGGGCTAATGTATCTTTCCGATGGGATAAAGACGACTGACGGGAGTTTCTATCCGATGTGTGGTGTGCTCCCTGTTAAGTGTGAGATGAGGCCAAAGTTATCGCGTCTTGGCTATAGAGAGGTGAAACTCACTGATGATACAATAATTGGTCATAAGGGGGATATTTTAAGAGGACACGAGTTTCATTACTCAGATATTTATGAAAAATCCACATCAATTAAGAATATTTATGAAAACACTGAGGGAGCAGCAGGGTTTTTAGTAAAAAATACGCTTGCAAGCTACGTACACCTGCACTTTGCCGGAACTCCCTCCCCTGCTTTGAGATTGGTAACGGAAATGAATTTATGGGATAACCGGTGAGAGGCTATCCAGTGCAGTTGTCTCATCAAAGCCAAACATGAGATTCATGTTTTGAACAGCCTGTCCTGATGCTCCCTTTAGCAAATTATCAATGGCAGAGACTACAATCAGCGTCTTGTTGTGGTTTATGGAAAGCCCTATGTGGCAGTAATTTGTGCCGGCAACATACCGGGTATCGGGAAACATCCCCTGAGGCAGCACTTTTACAAATGGTTCATCTTTATATGCGTTATTATAAATAGTGATTACCTCATCTATTGAGATATCCGTTTTGAGTTTTGCATACACAGTGCTCAACATTCCACGATTTATAGGGATAAGATGTGGGGTGAAGCTTATTTTTATATTAGTTTTGGCAATAGCCGACAGTTCCTGTTCTATTTCCGGCGTGTGTCTGTGCGTGCTAACTCCATAGGCCTTAAACCCGTTATTCACCTCACAAAAGGAAATTGCAAGGTCGGCTTTTCGACCAGCCCCTGAAACTCCAGATTTTGAATCAACCACGATATCAGCAGTGTTGACAATGTTTTGTTTAAGCACCGGGTAGAGCGCTAAAATAGCAGATGTGGGATAACACCCGGGATTGGCAACCAGTGACGCCCCCTTTATGGATTCTCTGTAAAGCTCAGGAAGTCCGTAAACAGCAGATGAAAGGGCAGCATGATAGCTATGCTTTTCTTTATACCATTTTTCATAAACATCAGGGTTTCTAAGTCTGAAATCAGCCGACAAATCAATAACTTTTTTACCGGCATCAAATAAAGAATTAACCGCCTGCTGAGAAGCTCCGTGAGGCAAAGCCATAAAAAACACATCGCCTTTGTCTGCAAGCGCTTTTACATCGAGGGGTTGTAAGATTAAACCGGCAAACTGTATTAAGTGCGGAAACAAGCCTGTAACAGGCTTATTTGCCGACCTTTCTGATGTTGCTGCAACTACTTCAACGTGTGGATGCCTGCTGAGAATCCGTAGAAGTTCCGCCCCAGTATATCCACTAGCGCCGCAGATTACAGCACGTGTCTTTCCACTCATTATCTCTTAGAGAACTGGAATCGTTTTCTTGCGCCCTTCTGACCGTACTTCTTTCTTTCCTTCTCTCTGGGGTCTCTGGTGACAAGCCCTTCCTTTTTAAGTTTAGGGCGCAGATCAGAGTCCGATTTAATGAGGGCTATTGTAATGCCGTGTCTTACCGCACCAGCCTGTCCTGCCGGGCCGCCACCGGTAACCTTCGCCATCACATCGTACTTGCCGATCATGCCGGATATTTCAAGCGGCTGTTTGATTATCATCCTGAGGGTTTCTCTTGTGAAATAATTTTCAAAAGTCCTTGAGTTAACTGTAATGTCGCCGGTTCCTTTCTTTAACACGACACGTGCCACGGAGGTTTTTCTCTTTCCCGTAGCCGCATACTTTATATCTGGCATCTTTAGTGTCTCCTTCAGGCTATAAGTTTAATAATTCCGGTTTCTGTGCGGAATGCGGATGTTCTTTTCCGGAGTAAACCTTCAGTTTTTTTATAAGAGCACGGCCAAGTCTGTTTTTGGGCAGCATTCCCCACACAGCGTCTTTAAGCATGGCCTCTGGCTGTCTCTTTATACGGTCTTTAGCGGCCTCAGCCTTAATGCCACCTATGTAACCGCTGTGGTGATAATAAATCTTATCGTTTAGCTTATCGCCGGTCAGTTTAACCTTTTCAGCGTTAACCACAACAACAAAGTCACCGGTGTCTGCATTTGGCGTAAAGGATGGCTTATGTTTGCCCCTTAAATATACGGCAATTTTGGCTGCCATTCTGCCAAGAATCCTGCCCTCGGCATCAACCACAAACCACCGTCTATCTGCCTCGTCTTTTGTAACATATCTGGTTTTCATTTACGTTCCACCTTAAATTTTAATGATTACTTGGAATTGTAAAATAAAATATGCTGATATGTCAACCTAAATACTATAAAAAAAAAATAAAAATACCATTTGATTTTCTGAAACAGCGATTTTATCATTTGTGTTGACAATTGTGTTGCAAAAAAGCTACACAACGTGATTTCCTGTATTAGCCGGATTTGCTTGTTACAGCCTTTCATAAAGCTGGCTTATCCTTATTTTACACGGGTTACACAACTGTTGCAAAAAAGCCTCTAATTTAACTACTTTTTCTTAAACGTTTAACGTAGAAATATTAACAAAATATAGATTTACAGATTATCTATCAGATTATTCACAAACTGGCATGAATATTGCAATTATATCAGCAACTGCAATAAGCAAAGATTTCAAAATCATTAAAACACTGAAAGTGCGCTTCAATTGTGATGTGACTATACGCTAAGTGTGTGTGTAGTTACAAAAAGGAGGTAAAAAGTTATGCAAATAAGACTGACTTGTTTTTCGTTGTCTGCAGGGATAATGGCTATAGTGCTATTTTTGGTTGGTATGCACTACTTTGACACAGTGTCACATTTAAAGGAAAAAAATGAGCAGCTATCGAGAAAGGTAAATGTTTTAGAGTCAGAGTTTCTTACGGATTTAGAGAAGGGAGAGTTTGAAGTAACCGCCTATGATGTATCTCTTAGGAGTACGGGCAAGTGGAGCCGCTATCATCTGACAAAAAGCGGCACAACACCTCACAGGTATAGAACAGTGGCAGTTGATCCTACGATTATTCCTATCGGTTCGCTGGTTTACATAGAAGGAGTAGGCTGGCGAATAGCCGAGGACACTGGCAGCAAAATCAAAGGTAAGATGATAGACGTGTTTTTTGATTCAGAAGATGAGGCCATTGATTTTGGGCGCCAAACTCTTAAAGTCTATTATTATAAAGTGTAAATACAGCACCCGCCGCTTGCGGCGGGGAATAAAACCCAAGACATAAAAAAAATCTGAGGACATCAAAATACTTGTTGACAAAATAATCTTATTAAGCTATTATACACGTTCAAATGGATAGTATATCTATAATTAAGGTTAACAGGAGGGTAGGCAATTGCATGCTTTAGGTAAACATCTATTAATTGAATTAAGGGAGTGCAATCCCACCAGGATAATTGACCTAAAAGAAGTAACCGATGCGTTGGTCGGTGCCGCAAGAGCGGCTAAAGCAACGATAGTTGACGTTTCATTTCATGAGTTTAACCCTTTTGGTATTAGTGGAATGGTTATTATTGCGGAATCACATCTTTCTATTCACACATGGCCTGAGTATAATTATGCTGCGGTAGATATATTTACCTGCGGTGATATTATTAACCCTGACCATGCGGCAAAGTATCTCATTGACAAGTTTGAGTCTAAAAACCCATCCGTTATGGAAATGAAGCGGGGAATTATTTCAGAAAAAGACATCAAACTGCCGCATAAGGTATTTTCGGACGAATTTCAGTATGTTTCATAAACCGGACAGACACATTGTGATTTCGCGGTTTACGATAATGTGAGCATTCCGTAGAGGGTTGCTTGAAGTTTTAATGCTTTGTTTTCATTCCATCATCGTATGTTTGCGTACTGGTCATAGGTACGCCTAACGTTAAGGCAGCAGTCCAGTGGAGTGAAACCTAAAACTTTAGTAGCCCCCTTTTTCGAAACCACTTTCGCACGGTTGCCAAAACCTGACATCTTCTCCATTTCGGTTTAACGGCTGCACCATTATGACAAATATGTTTCCAATGTACTAGTATTATGGCGTCATCGCAACAGTAACGTATCAGCAAGGGGAATGAGGCGAGTTAGATGGATGAGTTTAAATATTGTCTGAGACCTGAGTTTACAGAGTTGGTTTTAACAAAAATCGTTACAGGCGCAGCTTTCAACGTCTATGGCGATAAGGGAACAGGTAAAGCACGCCTCATTGATGATTTAATCAAGGTCATAGAAAGTGGCATCACTGTTAATTAACTCGACATGTCCAACTAATAATATAAAAATAGCATGTATTAATATGAGAACATTTTAATAAGCATTACCTGCCGGCTATAGATAAATGGTTAGAAGTTTCAAACGGTAAGCTTGAGAGCTTAAATTAAAACTTCAAACTACTATGCCGCTTACTGCCAATGTTTATAAATCAGGGGACAGCGCAGGGTTGGTAAAACTAGCCTCTTAAACCTCCTACCTGTTTCTTAATCTGTTTTACTGGCAGAGCTCGTCTCTCCTTTTCTATTTATTTCTATAAGTGCTCTGAATAACTCAGTCAATTCTGTAATTATAACGTCTTTTTTGAAATCAGCAGTGGA